>JANNJF010000227.1:0-1063 GCA_031405715.1 Gammaproteobacteria bacterium
CTGGTGTGTTCGGAGATCGGCAGCGAAGGCCGCAACTTTCAGTTTGCCCATCACCTGGTATTATTCGACCTGCCGCTCAATCCCGATCTGCTGGAACAACGCATCGGCCGGCTGGATCGTATCGGCCAGAGCGAGACGATAAAGATACACGTGCCTTATCTGGAGAACAGTGCCCAGGCCGTCCTGTTCCACTGGTACCACCAGGGCCTCAGCGCCTTCGAGCACACCTGTCCCGCCGGCTACAGTGTATTTGTGCAAGTGGAAAAAATGTTGCGCACGGCACTCCAACATGCGCACGCAGACGCCATCGACCTGGCCGGTCTCATCGCCACGACAACATCCCTGCATCGGCAATTGACCGATGAATTGCACCGCGGGCGCGACCGCCTGCTGGAATACAATTCCTGCCGGCCGCAGATAGCTGCGACCCTGCGCGATCGTGCCGCACACCAAGACGCGACGTCCACGGTGCTCGATTACCTGGACGCGGCCTTCGATTGTTTTGGCATCGACACGGAACCGCACAGCGACCTCAGTCTCATCATCCGCCCCGCTGACCACATGGCATCCAGCGGCCTGGCCGACCTGCCCGCGGAAGGCATGACCATCACCGCCGATCGCGCCACCGCATTGGCCAACGAGGATATGCAATTCATTACCTGGGAACACCCGCTGGTGACCGGTGTCATGGACACACTACTCAGCAACGAGCAGGGCAATAGCGCGGTTACGGCAGTCAAGTATGCCGGCGGCAAACCCGGTACGCTGTTGCTGGAATGTATTTACCTGCTGGAGAGCAGCGCCAGCACGGCGCTGCAATCCAGCCGCTACCTGCCGCCCGCCACCCTGCGGGTTCTGATCGACGCCGATGGCAGCGATCATGCCGAGCGTCTGCCGCATTCGTCCATGGCCCAGATCCAGGAGGCGGTACAGCCCCTGGTGGCGAAAAAAATCCTCCGCCACTATGCACCGCAACTGCGTAGCATGCTCGCCGCCGAAGTGCTATTGGAGCGACAAGGTTCTAGCACGTTGCTGGCCGTGGCGGACGCGGACGCTACTCATG
>JANNJF010000228.1:0-3695 GCA_031405715.1 Gammaproteobacteria bacterium
GGAGGACGATGGTGATCGCCCCCTGGACCCCGTCCTCGTGACGGACGTAGTCCTGGATGAAGCCCTCGGACTTGAGGACCTCCGCCAGGCGGATCTTCAGGCCCGAAGCCGGGACCAGGCACTTCTCGTGACGTGCCGACGCCAGCTCCCTCCTGACCGAATGGGTCAAGGGCAAGACCTTGGCGGAAGCCGCTACCATCAAGAACACCCAGATCGCGGAAGAGCTGGCGCTGCCACCGGTCAAGATCCATTGTTCGGTGCTGGCGGAAGACGCCATCAAGGCGGCCATCGCCGACTACCAGGCAAAGACCGCTGACGTTAAGGGCGGCAAGGCATCAGCCGCCTGAGCGGTCTGTACGAAGCTACTTTTTTAGGAATGTGTAAAGGGCTAGAACTATGGCAATCAATCTGACTGAGCGTGCCGCCACGCATATCCGCAAATCCCTGGACAAGCGTGGTAAAGGCGCGGGTCTGCGGCTCGGGGTGCGCACGTCCGGCTGTTCCGGCCAGGCGTATGTGCTGGAGTTCGCCGACGATATCCACCAGGACGACCAGGTATTCGAGCAGCATGGCGTCAAGGTCATCGTCGATCCGAAAAGCCTGGTCTTCCTCGATGGGACCGAACTGGACTATACCCGTGAAGGGCTTAATGAAGGTTTTAAATTCAATAACCCCAACGTGAAAGGCGAGTGCGGCTGCGGCGAGAGCTTTACCGTTTAAGCTAGGTGGGCTTTGCCAAGCATGCAGGTCGGTCTGGAAAAAAACCATTTTGAATTGTTCGGCCTGCCGCCAAGGTTCGACATCGATAGTGCCGATCTCTCGGTGCGCTACCGTAATCTGCAGCGTCACTTCCATCCCGACCGCTATGCCAGTGGCTCCGATCAGCAGCGACGCCTGGCATTACAGATGACCGCGCATATCAACGAGGCATTCCAGATACTCAAAGACCCGCTCGCACGCGGCCGTTATATTCTGGGTTTGCAGGGCGTCAGCACGGACGAGGAAACCGACACCGTGATGGATCCGGCGTTTCTGATGGAACAGATGGAATTGCGCGAGAGCATGCAAGAGGCACGTGCCGCACAAGATCGCCAGTTGCGGTGGCCGACGCTGATGCGCGATGTCGAGCAGCGACTCGCCCTGGGAACCGAAGAGCTCGGACAGCGGTTGAACGAGAATACTCCCACGTCGCTTGCTCGTGCCCGTTCGCTGGTGAGAGAAATGCAATTCTTGCGCAAGGTGCAGCGCGAGATCGAGGACCTTGAGCAGTCCGAATGAATGCTGTTATGGTCCGTTTAAAATGAACGTTACGGACCCTATTTGATCCCTATGGCACTCTTACAGATCAGCGAACCCGGTCTCTCCACCGACCCACACCAGCATCGACTGGCGGTGGGTATCGATCTGGGAACGACCAACTCCCTTGTGGCCACGGTGCGCAGCGGCCTGCCCGATACCCTGTCGGACGCGCAGGGCCGTCATCTGCTGCCGTCCGTGGTGCGCTACCTGTCGGCCATCGATATCCACGTGGGTGATGAAGCCCTGGAGGCCGCGGCGGACGACCCGCTGAATACCATCGCATCGGTGAAACGCCTCATGGGCCGGGGTCTGGCGGACATCAAGAAGCTCGGCGATGCCCTGCCTTATGAGTTTGCCCCCACGGCGTCCGGCATGCCGCGCATCCGTACCGTAGCGGGTGACCGCAGCCCGGTGGAGGTCTCCGCGGAAATCCTGAAACACTTAAAGCGGCGCGCCGAGGCTACCCTGGGTGGCGATCTGGTGGGCGCCGTGATCACGGTGCCCGCCTACTTCGACGATGCCCAACGCCAGGCAACCAAAGATGCGGCGCGCCTGGCGGGTTTGAATGTGCTGCGGCTGTTGAGCGAGCCCACGGCCGCCGCGGTGGCGTACGGCCTGGACAACAACGCCGAAGGCGTTTTCGCCGTTTATGACCTGGGTGGTGGCACCTTCGATATTTCCATTCTGCGATTGAACCGCGGTGTGTTTGAAGTAATGGCCACCGCCGGTGACTCCGCCCTGGGGGGTGACGATCTGGATCACGCCATCGCAGCGTGGATGATGAACGAGGCAGGCATCGGCATGGACGCCGACCGCGGTACACTGCGGCGTTTGGCACGGGATGCACGCGCGGCGAAACACACCCTGACCCAGCAAGAGTCAGTGACGCTACAGGTGCTTCGACCGGACGGCACGTCCTGGCAGGCCAGTTTGACGCGCACCCAGCTGCATCAGTTGGTCGACCCGCTGATCGAAAAAACCCTGGGTCCGTGCCGCCGTGCCCTGCGGGATGCCGCCATCCAGCCTGCGGATATCAAGGAAGTGGTCCTGGTGGGCGGCTCCACCCGCATGCCCCGGGTACGCGCGAAGGTCGCGGAGTTCTTCGGCCGCGCGCCGCTGACTGACATCGACCCGGACAAGGTCGTGGCCATCGGTGCGGCACTGCAGGCGGATGTCCTGGCCGGCAACAAACCGGATGCGGACATGTTGTTGCTGGATGTCATTCCCTTGTCCCTGGGCATCGAAATCATGGGCGGCATGGTGGAGAAGATCATTCCCCGCAACTCGCCCATTCCCATCGCCAAGGGGCAGGAGTTCACCACCTTCAAGGACGGCCAGACCGCCATGGCGATTCATGTCTTGCAGGGTGAGCGCGAACTGGTGGACGATTGTCGCTCCCTGGCGCGTTTCGAACTGCGTGGCATTCCGCCCATGGTGGCGGGCGCCGGCCGCATCCGCGTGACCTTCCAGGTGGATGCCGATGGTTTGTTGAGCGTCGCGGCGCGGGAACAGACCAGCGGGGTGGAGGCGAACATCGTGGTGAAGCCCTCCTACGGGTTGACCGATGCGGAAATCGAACAGATGCTGCGCGATTCCATCGAGCACGCCACGGACGACAGCGCCGCGCGGGCCTTGCGTGAGAGTCAAGTGGATGCGGAGCGTGTCGATGTTGCCGTGGTGGCCGCCCTGGCGGCCGACGGGGAGACACTGCTCGATGCCGCCGAGCGCGCCGCCATCGATCGCTGCCTGCAGGCGTTGCGGGCAGCGCGTGCCGGCAGCGACGGCAAACGCATTAAACAGGCCATCGAGTCACTGGATGCCGCCACCCAGGATTTTGCCGCACGTCGCATGGATGCCGGTATCCGCCAGGCCTTGGCGGGACACCGGCTGGACGAATTTGAATAGGAATCACTGATGACGAAGTTGACGTTTTTACCCCATGCGGAGATTTGTCCCGAAGGTGCCACTATTGACGCCGAGCCGGGTATCAGCATCTGCGATGCCGCCCTGGGCGCGGGCATACACATCGAGCATGCCTGCGAAAAGGCCTGCGCCTGCACCACCTGTCACGTTATTTTGCGCGAAGGGTTTAATTCCCTGGTGTCGGCGGAAGAAAAAGAAGAGGACCTGCTGGACAAGGCCTGGGGGCTGGAGCCGACCTCGCGCTTGAGTTGCCAGGCCCGGGTGGGGGATCGGGACCTGGTGATCGAGATCCCCAAGTACACCATCAACATGGTTTCCGAGACCCATTGAGGCGGGAGGAGGCGGTATGGCACTAAAATGGACCGACAGCTTGGAGATCGCGATTGCCCTGCGGGACAAATTCCCGGATATCGATCCGCGGCAGGTCCGATTCACCGACTTGAAGTCGTGGGTGCAGGAATTGGACGAATTCT
>JANNJF010000229.1:0-2973 GCA_031405715.1 Gammaproteobacteria bacterium
TCAACCCGCAAAGCGAAAAGTGCGCCCCATGTATAATACAAGGGCGCTTTGCTTCATTTTTACCTGTCCCTTTCGGGGACAGGTAAAAATGGCGGCCCGTCCGTGGGCCGCACGCAGGCTGTTTTTCAACAGCCTGCTAGTCATCCGGCCAAACTTGGATGCCGGGTGTGAGCGAACCTTCTGCGGAGTACAGATGCCATGCTGAGCCCTGACTAATTATCGGTCGCCTCCACGTTCCGCCTGGGCGATGGCATTGCCGGTATAGGTGCCCGGCGTCAGCGCCAGCAGCGACTGTTTGGCATGCTCAGGGATGTCCAGGCCGCGGATGAAGGCCTCGAGGGACTGACGGTTGATGCCGCTCTGGCCGCGCGTCAGGGCCTTGAGTTTTTCGTAGGGTTGTTCGACCCCGTAACGCCGCATCACCGTCTGGATGGGTTCGGCCAGTACTTCCCAGTTGGCGTCGAGGTCGGCCTCCAGGCGCGCTGTGTTGATCTCGAGTTTGCCGATGCCCTTCAGGCAGGATTCATAGGCCAGCAGGGAATAACCCAGGCCGACGCCGAGGTTACGCAGCACCGTGGAGTCGCTCAGGTCGCGCTGCCAACGGCTCACGGGCAGCTTGGCGGCCAGGTGTTCAAACAGGGCGTTGGCCAGGCCGAGATTGCCCTCGGAGTTCTCGAAGTCGATGGGGTTGACCTTGTGCGGCATGGTGGAGGAACCGACTTCGCCGCTTTTGACCTTTTGCTTGAAATAGCCGAGGGAGATATAGCCCCACACGTCGCGGTCGAAATCGATGAGGATGGTGTTGAGGCGCGCGATGGCATGAAACAGTTCGGCGATGTAGTCGTGTGGTTCGATTTGCGTAGTGTAAGGATTCCACGCGAGCCCCAGGGACTCGACGAAACCCTGGGCGGTGTTCTCCCAATCGATATCCGCATAGGCGCTCAAATGCGCGTTGTAGTTGCCCACCGCACCGTTGATCTTGCCGAGGATCTCCACCTGTGCGATCTGCGAGCGCTGACGGCGCAGGCGGTAGGCGACGTTGGCCATCTCCTTACCCACGGTGGTGGGGGAGGCCGGCTGTCCGTGGGTGCGCGCGAGCAACGGCTGGCGCGCGTAATCGATCGCCATTTTCTCCATGGCGGCGATGAGCGTGTCGATGGCGGGCAGCAGAATGTCCTGCCGGCCGGCGTGCAGCATCATGCCGTAGGCGAGGTTGTTGATGTCTTCCGAGGTGCAGGCGAAGTGGATGAACTCGGCGCTCGCTGCGATCTCCGCGTTGTCGCGGGTTTTTTCCTTGAGGAAGTACTCCACCGCTTTCACGTCGTGATTGGTGGTGGCCTCGATCTCCTTGACGCGGCGCGCATCGGCCTCGGAAAACTCGCTGATGATGCGATCCAGCAGGGCACGTGCCGCCGGGGAGAAGGGTGGCACTTCCTTGATCTGGGCGTGCCCGGCCAGCAGGATCAGCCAGCGTACTTCCACGGTCACGCGATAGTGGATCAGTCCGAACTCGCTGAACAGCGGTCGCAGGGACGCGGTTTTATCGCCGTAGCGACCGTCCAGGGGTGAGAGGGCGGTGAGCGCGGACAGTGCCAGGCGTTGCGGTGCGGCGGAATCTTTTTTCATAGTGGCCAGTAGTCTCTTAATGTTGCCAGGTCTTAATCGATCACCGATAACTTGGCGCGATCACGCCGGTGTGAGTCCGGTTTCCGGGAGATGGCCGGGGTTGGTCTACCCGCGAGACGCTGCTGCGCTGGCGAGGTCAGTCCGCATTCTAGTGAGATTTAACCAGCCGGGAAAGGGTGTCCGCCGCCGCGGGTGTCGCGGGCTCCGTCGCGACGATGGTGCCGCCGCCGAGACAGACATCATCCGCATAGAACACTACCGACTGGCCCGGCGTCACGGCGCGCTGCTTTTGCGCGAAGTGCACGGCTACCTCGCCATGCGACAACGCCTGTACGTGGCAGTCTTGATCTTCCTGCCGGTAGCGGGTCTTGGCGCTGCACTCCAACGGCAGCGACGGTAGGTTGTCCGTGGTCCAGTGAAGCTGGCCGGCCCTGAGTCCGACGCTATAGAGGGCCGGATGGTCATCGCCCTGCTCCACGTAGAGGGTATTGGTCTGCATGTCCTTGTCGACCACATACCAGGCCTCCCCCGGTCCGCCGATGCCTAAGCCCTGACGCTGGCCGAGGGTGTAATACATGAGGCCATCGTGCCGGCCTTTGTGCTCACCCGCGAGGGTACGCATGTCCCCCGGTTGCGCCGGCAGGTAGCGCGCAAGAAATTCCTTGAAGTTGCGTTCGCCGATGAAGCAGATGCCGGTGCTGTCTTTGCGCGCATAGTTGGGCAGACCGGCGTCCTGGGCGATACGCCGCACCTCCGGCTTGGTCAGTTCACCCAGGGGGAAGAGTGTCTGGCGTAATTCTTTTTGTCCCAGGGTATGCAGGAAATAGGTTTGATCCTTGTTGCGATCGCGCGCCTTGCGTAATTCCACAAGACTGTCGTGCCGGGTTACCCGCGCGTAATGACCGGTGGCGATGGCGTCCGCGCCCAGGGACAGGGCGTGTTCGAGGAAGGCCTTGAACTTGATTTCCTTGTTACACAGCACATCCGGATTGGGCGTGCGCCCGGCCTTGAGCTCATCCAGAAAATAACTGAATACCCGGTCCCAGTATTCGGCGGAGAAATTGATGGCATGCAACGGTATGTCGAGAATGGCGCAGAGCTGGCGCACCTCCTTGTAGTCCTCCTCGGCGGCGCAGTGGCCGTTGCGGTCGTCCTCTTCCCAGTTCTTCATGAACAGGCCGGACACGCGGTAGCCCTGACGCTGCAACAGCAGGGCGGCGACGGCGGAATCGACGCCACCGCAGCCTCGGGCGCGGCCGGACGGCCAGGGCCCAGGCCTGACTGTTGATTTTACGGCGCGCGGCCTGGGCGCGCCGGCACCGGGCAGGCTGGTCCACAATCGGCTTT
>JANNJF010000230.1:0-1369 GCA_031405715.1 Gammaproteobacteria bacterium
GTACATTCATTGTCGCTACCGACAACGGCATTTTCTACAAAATGCGGCAGGCCGCCCCCGGTAAAATCTTTATGGAAGCCCCCACTGGAGGCACCGGTGCTGCGTGCGAAAGCTGTGCGCATTGTCCGTGGATGGCGATGAACGATCTGCAGAGTCTGGCCCACTCACTGGAGACCGGGGCGAATGAGATCCACGTCGAGGAATCAGTGCGCCTCCAGGCGCTGCGTTCCACCCAGCGTATGCTGGACTTCGCCAAATCCCAGAAGAAAAAAGTCCTCGGCCAGGGCAACGCCTGATGGTGAGCGGTTGCGTGCTGCCTTAATGCCCGTGCCGATGGTGGATGTCCGGGTAATGGGGATGGCTGTGGTGCAGCGGTTCGTGTTGGTGAAAATGGCTGTGGGGTTCACTGCTGTCCCAGGGGAAATCGTGCGCATGTTGGTGATGCGCATCGTGCACATGCCGGTGCTGGTGCGCCAGGGGCGCGTGCGTATGCAGGTGCTGATGGCGTTCGCTTAGGTGCAACCAGAGGCCCACGGCCATGAGCCCCGTCGCCGGCCAGAACAGCCCGCCGGGAGATTCGTGCAGCAGCACCAGGGACACGCCGGCACCGATGAACGGGGCGAGGGAAAAGTAGGCCCCGGTGCGTGCCGCGCCGACGTGGCGCAAGGCCAGCACGAACAGCGCCAGGCTCACGCCGTAACCCAGGAAGCCCAGCAGGCCGGCGAGGGCGAGCTGCGGCGACGAAGGCAGGACGTTGCCCAGGGCCAGGGCGATACCCGTGTTGACCAGACCCGCCACCAACCCCTTGGTGCCGGCCACAAACAGCGGGTCGTGTATCGACACATGGCGCGTCAGATTGTTGTCGAGGGCCCAACACCCGCAGGCGGCGATGATCAGCAGCGAACCGCTGACGTCGCCCAGCGCCAAGGAGTCGGGCCACACCAGGAGCGTGCCGGCGATGAGGATGAGCAGCATGCCGAGGGCGATGCGCCGGTCGACATTTTCCTTGAACACAACCCAGGCGAGCAGCGCGGTGAACACGCCTTCCAGGTTGAGCAGCAGCGAGGCGTTGGCCGCCGGTGTGCGTGTCAGCCCCAGCATCAGCAAGACCGGGCCGATGATGCCGCCGAATAAGACAGCGCCGCCCAGCCATGCCGTGTCTTTCCGGGTAAATGGATGTGCCGGCCCGGTCGCACCGCGCCGGTACCAGTGGCCCGCGCCAAACAACGCCAGCAAGCCGATGCCGGAACCAAGATACAGCAGACCCGCCAACAGCACGGGGGATATCTGCCCGGTGAGTATTTTGGCCAAGGGCACGCTGGCACCGAACAGTACGGCGGAGGCGAGGGCGCTGGCTATGCCCGGATCG
>JANNJF010000231.1:0-2725 GCA_031405715.1 Gammaproteobacteria bacterium
AGGCGCCGGATGTGATCCTCATCGGCGAGATCCGCGACAAAGAGACCATGGAGTTCGCCATCGCCTTCGCCGAGACCGGCCATCTGTGCATGGCGACCCTGCACGCCAACAGTTCCAACCAGGCCCTCGACCGTATCATCAATTTCTTCCCGGAAGAGCGGCGCACCCAGTTGCTCATGGACCTATCGCTCAATTTGAAGGGCATCATCTCCCAGCGCCTGGTGCCCAAGGCCGGCGGCGGGCGCAGTGCCGCCATCGAAATTCTGCTGAATTCGCCGTTTGTCTCGGACCTGATCTTCAAGGGCGAAGTGCATGCCTTGAAGGAGGCCATGGCCAAGTCCACGGAGATTGGCATGCAGACATTCGACCAGGCCTTGTACGTGCTGTTCGAGGCGGGCAAGATCACGTATGAAGATGCCCTGCGCAACGCCGATTCCATGAGCGAACTCAAACTCAACATCAAGCTGAACAGCAAGCGTGCACAAAAGGATGACGTCCGCCCGAAAGTCGAGCTGAGCATCCACCACAGCGCCCCGGCGGAAGTCGAGGTCGGCGAGGCGCCGGCCAGCTTCGTCGCGTCCGCGGACGCGCCCAAACGCACCGCCGTGACCGGCTGAGAATGCAATGCACCCGGAACCCGCGGCCGCTCGCTGCAGCAGGGACGCCGTGACGCAGGCGGCCGAGTCTCTGACCGGCACCTGGGTGCTGTATATCCTGGAATGCAGCGACGGCACGTTTTATACCGGCATTACCAACAATATGCAGCGCCGTCTGGATCAACATAACGCGGGTCGTGCGGCGCGTTACACCCGTGGACGGCGTCCAGTGACCTTGCGCTATGTCGAGCCGTGCGCCGGGCGCTCCCAGGCCTTGGTGCGCGAAGCGGCGATCAAGCGCCTGGCGCGTCACGCGAAACAACGATTAATGAATTTGACGGAATAACGCACGCCGGTACCGGTTAAGACCGCGTGCAGCGCGTCAGGGAGTTGAACGATGCAAAACGTATTACCTCCGGAACGTCTGTGCCAGCTGTTGGCGGACGAGGCGCACGGATTTGATCTGGCGGAGGCGGTGCTGCTCTTGTCGCAGAAGGAATACCCCGAGCTGGACATACCACATTACCTGCGGCGTCTCGATGCCTTGGCCGCGCACGCACGCGAGCTCCTGCCGGCGGACGCCGGCCAGCTGGAGCGGGTCGCGGTACTCAACCGCATTCTGTTCGACGAGGAGGGATTCCGGGGAAACGCGCAGGACTATTATGACCCGCGTAACAGCTTTCTGAATGAAGTGCTCGACCGCAAATGCGGCATCCCCATCAGTCTGTCCATCATCTATCTTGCGGTCGGTCAGCGTCTCGGCTTGAACCTGGAGGGCGTGTCCTTTCCTGGACATTTTCTGGTCAAGCTGGCCACCGGCAGCAGCATGGTGGTGTTGGACCCCTTCGTGCGCGGCCAGGTCGTGTCGGAGGCGGAGCTCATATTACTGTTGCAGACGGTGCATGGCGGCGAGCCGCCGTTGTTTACCGCCGACTTGCTCGCCACCGCCAGCAAGATCGATATTTTGGTGCGCGTCCTGCGTAACCTGAAGGGCATCTATTTACATCAGCAGGATTTCGATCGCGCCCTGTATGTGGCCAACTGTATCTTGCTCCTGGCCCCGGACAACGCCGAGGCCTTGCGCGATCGCGGCCGCATCTACGAACGGCTCGAGTGTTTTCGCGCGGCGCTGCAGGATTTCCGCCGCTATCTGGAATTGGACCCGGGGGCGATGGACCATCGTGATGTGCGCGCCCGTTTGCCGATCTTGCTGCAGGCCGCCGCGCGACTCAACTGACGTGTGGCTTGCACCGGTTGGGTGTCCGGGCTAGCGTATCCCGCTTTGAACACGCGGGGGCCCGCATGAATCTGTCGAGATTTATCCGCCGTCTCACCTTTCTGTCGGACGAAAAACGCCTGGAGCTGTTCCCGCCTTTCTGGCTGATGCGCATCAAGGTGTTGGAAATCAACCATGGCTGGCGCGTCATCCGCATACGCCTACCGCTGACCCAGATGTCGCGCAACATGGGCGGCTTCATGTTCGGCGGCTATCAGGCCTCCCTCGCCGATCCCATCGCGGCCCTCGCCTGCGGCCGGGTATTCCCCGGTTATGCCGTTTGGACGCGCGCCCTCTCGCTGGATTTTTTACACGAGGGCCGCAGCGATCTGGAGCTGCGTTTCACCTTTGACGCGCAACAGGAGGCCGCGATCCGTCAGGAACTGGCGGAGCGCGGCCGCAGTACGCCGCAGTTCGAGTATGGATATTATCTGGCCGACGGCACCCTCTGCACCCGGATCCACAACAGCGTGGCGATCCGGCCGCAGGGGTACAAAAGGAAGAAGCTTTAGGGAATCTCTGAACAAGTCCCCTCTCCCCCGTGGTTTTCGGGGGAGAGGGTTAGGGTGAGGGGGATAGCCGTCGATTTTTCCCTCACCCTGTCCCTCTCCCATAGCCCCCTTCGGGGAGGCATAACCCGCACGGAGAGGGGACCTGGCATCATCGTTTCTGCCACTTGTTCAGAGGTTCTCTAGAGCGGCGCGCGCTCAGCCGTTATAGCGCTGGAATACCAGGCAGGCGTTGGTGCCGCCGAAACCGAAGCTGTTGGACAGCACCGTGTCGAGTGTCACGTTGTCGCGGCGCTCGCGCACGATGGGCAGGCCTTCAGCCGCCGGGTCGAGCTGGGTGATGT
>JANNJF010000232.1:0-7556 GCA_031405715.1 Gammaproteobacteria bacterium
CGGCGGCTTGCCGCCGCACTGCAGAAGATGGCACCGGTACCGTTCACACTGCACGACTGCATACGCAGCTATCGTCGTTTTTTAGGAATGCGGGAGCAAGCACCCGCAAAATAAAGCGGCGGCAAACCGCCGCACTCCATACTAAGAATTAATGCAACATGTCCTGAGCCGGCGTCTCTGCCTGCTGCCCGGACGAGGCATGATGCAGGATCATGCGCCAGCCCTTGTCCGTCAGGCGGTAGATGTTGGTCGCGACCACTGGCGCCTGGTGGCGTTCGTTTTTTTGCAGACGGATGTGTTCATACACCACGTGCACCGCGATATTGCCTTCACGCGTGCGTGTCGTGTCGGAAATGGTGAATTCCATTTCCGGTGTGTGCTCGAAGATATTCTGCCAGCGGCGGCCGATTATCGTTGGGCCCTCAAGACGCAGGCCGGTGGGGTGGATGCAGACGATGTTTTCATCCTCCGCCCAGACTTCCATCATGGCTTCCGCGTCGCGATTCTGGAACGCACGGTAGAAGGCGTCTTCCGCTTCCTCGGGTGTTTCGAATCGTGGCATCTGCTGGTTTCCGTCGGTGTGTGGAATCAATAGGTGTTCATGTTCTTGTCGATCTCCCGCGCCCAGGCATCGATGCCGCCGGCGAGGTTGTAAAGATGGGAGAAACCATTACGCGCCAGGTAGTTCGCCACCGAGTTGCTGCGGATGCCGTGATGGCAGACCACCACAATCTCCTGCCTGGGGTCGAGCTCGCCGAGACGCGCTTGGATCTGCCCCATGGGGATGTGCAGCGCGCCGTCGAGGGCGCAGCGCTGGATTTCCCAGGCCTCGCGCACGTCCAGCAACAACGGTGTATTGCCGGGTTGGTCGAGGCGCGCCTTCAGGTCGCGCACGTGTAATTGTTGTACGATTTCCATGCAGCCTGCCTCAGTGCGTTGTCATCAAAATACAAAACTGGCGGGGGCCTGGGCGTTTTTCAGCGGCGGGAGATCGGTCTCGAACAAGGTCTCACGGGTGTACGAATTTTCCGCCGTGCGCCGCACCAGCAGCACGTCCATGGCCGGCGACGCCCCGACTACCGCGACCATGCGTCCGCCCACGTTCAGACTATTCTGATACGCCTGCGGAAACAGCGGCAGCGAGCCGGTAATGAGGATGACATCGTAGGGCGCGTGCTGGTCCCAGCCGCGCGCGGCGTCGCCCACTTCCAGGGTCGCGTTCTTGATGCCGTGGGAGTTAAGCGTTTTTTCCGCCTGGGCGCTCAAGACCGGATCGATCTCCACGCTGATCACCTCACGTCCCAGGTTGGCCAGCAGCCAGGTGAGGTAGCCGCTGCCCGTGCCCACTTCGAGGACCTTATCCGTCGGCTGAACATCCAACGCCTGCAGCAGACGCGCCTCCATCTTGGGCTGCATCATCACCTGTCCCTGGCTCAAGGGGACATTCAGGTCGGCGTAGGCCAGATTGCGGTAGGCCGCCGGCACAAAATCCTCACGCGGTGCACGTTCCATGAGGTCGAGCACCTGCGGGTCGTATACCTCCCAGGTGCGGATCTGGCATTCCACCATCTGTTTGCGGGCGGTCTCAAAATTCAGGTCGGACATGTGACATACCTTATATATAGGGATAGGGAGCTTTATGTGGCGGCTGGGTGCTGAGTTCCTGATGCAATGACTGTATGAACAAAGGGTTATAAGATTAAGCGCTTTGCCGGATGGGTGCAAGACGGCCTTGGGGTGGTAGTGGGGCCTTACCCCCAGTGGTAGGCGGTGAATGTCATTGGGTCATGGCCCCGCAGTTGCATTCTCCCTCTCAAACCCATAAATTGACCCCTTAGCTGGGGGTGCCCGTGCGTTACGCGGGCTGAGAAACACCCTTTGAACCTGATCCGGTTAGTGCCGGCGTAGGAAAGCCCGTCTCCTTACCTTTAGTAGATCGCCCGCTTCCTCGCGCTTGCATTCCCCGATCCTGAATTTATTTACCCGCGTCGCGGGTGAGGAGTGCAGTATGAGCGCCATTGCCAAAGACTTTTTGAACAAAACCGCCGCTCTATCGGAAGAAGTAACGCGGCCGTTTACCCAGTCGCAAAAAATCTATGTCACTGGCAGCCGCCCGGATATGCGTGTGGGTATGCGCGCCGTCATGCAATCGCCCACCCCGCTGGCCCACGGCACGGAAGAAAACCCGCCCATCATCCTCTACGACACCTCCGGCCCGTACACCGACCCGGATGCGCACATCAATCTGTTGAAAGGCCTGGCCCCGCTGCGCGCCCAGTGGATCAGCGAGCGCAACGACACGGAAGAGCTCAAAGTGCTGAGCTCCGAATACGGCCGCCAGCGGGAACAGGACCCGAAGCTCGCGAGTCTGCGCTTCGAACACATCCGCAAACCGCGCCGTGCCCTCAACGGTAAAAATGTTTCCCAGATGCATTATGCAAGGCTAGGCATCATCACGCCGGAAATGGAATACATCGCCATTCGCGAGAACATGAAGCTCGACGAGCTCAAGCGTGACCCGCGTTACGCCAAGCTCCTGAGGCAACACCCGGGCCAGAGCTTCGGCGCCGCTATCCCCACGGAGGTCACCGCCGAATTCGTGCGCGACGAAGTCGCCCGCGGTCGTGCCATTATTCCCGCCAACATCAACCATCCGGAACTGGAGCCCATGATCATCGGGCGCAACTTCCTGGTGAAGATCAACACCAACATCGGTAACTCCGCGGTGACCTCGGGCATCGAGGAAGAGGTGGAGAAAATGGTGTGGTCCGCCCGCTGGGGCGGCGACACCCTCATGGACCTTTCCACCGGCAAGAACATCCACGAGACCCGCGAGTGGATATTGCGCAACGCCCCCATGCCCATCGGCACGGTTCCGATTTATCAAGCCTTGGAGAAGGTCAACGGCAAGGCCGAAGACCTCACCTGGGAGATGTTCCGCGATACCTTAATAGAGCAGGCCGAGCAGGGTGTGGACTACTTCACCATCCACGCCGGCGTGCGTCTGAAATACGTGCCGCTCACCGCCCATCGCGTCACCGGTATCGTGTCGCGCGGCGGTTCCATCATGGCCAAGTGGTGCCTCGCCCATCACCAGGAGAATTTCCTCTATACGCACTTCGAGGATATCTGCGAAATCATGCAGGCGTATGACGTCAGCTTCTCCCTCGGCGACGGCCTGCGCCCCGGTTGTTTGGCGGATGCCAACGACGCCGCCCAATTCGGCGAGCTGGAGACCCTGGGCGAGCTGACCAAGATCGCGTGGCAGCACGACGTGCAAACCATGATCGAAGGCCCCGGCCATGTGCCCATGCAGCTCATCAAAGAGAACATGGACAAGGAACTCGCCGACTGCCTCGAAGCGCCGTTTTATACCCTGGGGCCACTGACCACGGATATCGCCCCGGGCTACGATCACATCACGTCCGCCATCGGTGCGGCGCAGATCGGCTGGTACGGCACCGCCATGTTGTGTTACGTCACCCCGAAGGAACATCTGGGATTGCCCAACAAGCAGGACGTACGCGACGGCATCATCGCCTACAAGATCGCCGCCCATGCTGCCGACCTCGCCAAGGGACACCCCGGTGCACAGATCCGCGACAACGCCTTGTCCAAGGCACGTTTCGAGTTCCGTTGGGAAGACCAGTTCAACTTGGGGCTAGATCCGGAAAAGGCGCGGGAATTCCACGACGCCACCCTGCCGAAGGATGCCCACAAGGTCGCCCACTTCTGCTCTATGTGTGGTCCCAACTTCTGCTCCATGAAGATCACTCAGGACGTGCGGGATTACGCCGCGACCCTGGGGGTATCGGAGGAAGAGGCGCTGGTAAAGGGTATGGAAGAAAAGGCGGTGGAGTTCGTGAAGCAGGGCGCGCAGGTATATAGCAAGGCCTGAACAGGATATGCGGTAATCAAAGGCCCGGGGCATGAGCCTCCGGGCTTTTTGTTTGATGGGTTTGGGAGTAGTATTAAAAAAATCTGGCGATAGGTAGCAGAAAAATTGACTCCGGCCCAGTTAATTCACCATGGAAAGTGGTTTCAGGTAATCAGCAATGACTGAACTTGCCCAAAGAAAACCTCTTGCTGAAGCGCTGCTGCTGCCTCTTCCGGCTGTGACCACGGCCAGCGAGACCATGGCGAACGGCGGAATAAAAGAGCGCGGCGCGATATTTACGCGCCGCGAAGTTGTCGACTTCATTCTGGATCTGTGCGGCTACACAGCGGATCGCCCTTTATATCAATACCGATTGCTGGAGCCCGCATTCGGCCACGGCGATTTTCTTGCGGTTGCCGTCGATCGTCTTCTGTGCGCATATTTTTCCCAGCGCAGAAACAGCACCGATCCCGTCAGCGATCTTGCGGGGGCCATCCGAGCTGTCGAAGTACATCGCGATAGCCTGGCCGGCGCCAGAGTGAGAATTGCCACGATTCTTTCTAGCCACGGGATAAAAAATGCGCAGGCAGCGAAAATTCTCGGCTGTTGGCTTGTCGAGGGAGACTTCCTGCTCATCGACATGCCGGGCGATTTCACTCATGCGGTCGGCAACCCCCCTTACGTCCGGCAGGAGTTGTTGCCTGAGAAGCTGATAGCGGAGTACCGCGCTCGCTACAAAACCATCTACGACCGCGCGGATATTTACGTTCCCTTCATCGAACGCAGCCTGAGTCTGTTGGTGCCGAGTGGTGTGCTGGGTTTCATCTGTTCCGACCGTTGGATGAAGAACAAATATGGCGGCCCACTCCGTAGTTTCGTTTCAGACGGTTATCACCTGCGTTACTACGTGGATATGGTAGATACCCCGGCGTTCCACCAGGAAGTCATTGCCTACCCGGCTATTACCGTCATCGCCCGCGAAGATGCCGGGCCGACGCGTCTGGCACACAAGCCCGAAGTGACGCGGGGACACCTGGGTGCATTGGCAGCAGCCATGCGTGCCAGCAGTATCCCGGCGAACAGCGGAGTCACCGAAGCGCCCGTCGCGGTCTCGGGCTCAGACCCGTGGCTATTGGAAATGTCATACCAGCTCGCACTGGTTCGCCGCCTGGAAAGCGAATTCCCGCTCATACAAGACGCCGGCTGCAGGGTTGGTATCGGTGTGGCCACCGGTGCCGACAAAATCTATGTCGGCTCGATGGAAGATCTGGATGTCGAAGAGAGCCGCAAGCTGCCGCTCGTGACCACCAAGGATATTGAGACTGGCGAAGTAAAGTGGCGTGGCTTGGGGGTCATCAACCCATTCGAGCGGGATGGAGCGCTGGTCGATCTCGAAAGGTATCCGAAACTTGCGCGCTATTTCTCGGTTCACCAAACCGCTATTGCGGGCCGCAACTGCGCCAAGTCGCACCCGAAAAGCTGGTATCGGACGATTGATCGTATTCACTACGATCTCACATTCAGGCCAAAGCTGCTGATTCCAGATATCAAAGGTCACGCCAACATTGTTTTTGAAGGCGGCCAGCTTTACCCTCACCACAATCTTTACTACATTGTCTCGGATGAATGGAACCTCCACGCCTTGCAGGCCGTGTTGAAGTCCGGTATTGCCCGGTTGTTTGTTGCCGTTTACTCCACGCGTATGCGCGGGGGCTACCTGCGCTTTCAGGCTCAATATCTGCGGCGAATCCGGATTCCAAAGTGGCAGGACGTTCCCGTTGAAGTGCAGAACGAGCTGATCACAGCAGCCGCCTCTGGCGACCGGGAGGCTTGTAATGCGGCGGCATTCCGGCTTTATCGGCTGACGCCGGCGGAACAGATAGCCATAGCAGAAGAATAACCACAACCAGGGATATCGAGACATGCCTATCAGTCTCGCCGATTATGATACCAAGGCCCGCAAGGCGGTGAAGGCATTCTGGGGAAGCCGCAATGCTGCCCGCAAACGCCAGCTCAAAAGCGGCAAGCAGGATCAGGGCGAGCGCGCCGGGGTTACTGCCGGCAAGAACATGGACGGGTTCGTGTCGCTGGCGGCGGACATTGTTCGTGCCAATGGGCTCAAGCATGCTGATATCCATTTGCAACGGCGCGTCCTCACGCTCCCCGGCTATTTTCGGCCCACCAAACTGTGGGATATGCTGGTGATGAATGAGGGCAGGCTGATCGCCGCACTGGAATTCAAATCACAGGTCGGCCCGAGTTTCGGCAACAACTTCAACAATCGGACCGAAGAAGCCTTGGGTACCGCCGTCGATCTCTGGACAGCTTACCGGGAGGGCGCCTTTGGCGAGAGCGCCAGGCCATTTGTGGGCTGGCTCATGTTGGTCGAGGATTGCGCGGAGTCACGCTCACCCGTAAGGGATTCCTCGTCGCACTTTCCCGTGTTCAAGGATTTTCGGTCGGCATCCTATCTCGACCGATATAACATCCTGTGCAAGAAGCTTGTGCACGAGCAGCTCTATACGGCTGCCACAGTAATCGGCTCTACACGTGCAGCCGGCAAAACCGGTGAATATGTCGACCTTAGCAAGATGACTGGACTCAGGACATTTGTGGCCTTGCTTGCCGGGCATATTGCCGCGGAGGCCGCGCGCTGAGGAAAACGTCAGCCAGGGCATCACGGAGCAAGAGCCCCTGGTAAAGTGGGAAACCTCAGGCTCTGACCCCGGTTTCCGCTTCGGTTTCCGCTTTATCTAACGTATCTGGGAGTAGATGTCATCTCTGACTTTCCGCCTTACATTGAAAGAAATGACGTAGCCATTAAACGCCGGGAACTCCCAGCGCCCGTGCTGCGACGTAAAATCAGTATGGAGCACCTTGCGTTCCGTACCACGGCGGAGATCGCGGTGCAGAAGGAGGTGATCGGGCAGGCGCGCGCGGTCCGGGCCATGGATTTCGCGCTGCATATGCAGCACCATGGTTTTAACGTCTATGTCTCCGGTGCGCCGGGTACCGGAAAAAAAACCGTTGTCCGCGCCATGATCGGCGAAGTCTCCGTGGGACTGCCGGTGCCGGAGGACTGGTGTTATGTAAACAACTTTCGCGACCCGGACCGGCCGCAGGCCGTCAGTCTGGCCGCGGGCATGGGCAGGGAGTTTCAGCGTGATATCGAACACCTCGTGGACTCTTTACGCGAGGACTTTCCCAAGGTATTTCAAAGCAAGGACTACGAAGACCAGCACCAGGCCCTGGAAGAGGAGTTCTCCTCGGCCCGCACGAGTCTGAGCGCCGAGCTTGAAGAACAGGCGAAGGCCCAGGGCTTTCAGCTGAAAACAACGCGCGTCGGATTCGTCATAGTACCGCTGTACCAGGGGAATACCCTCGATGCAGAGGCGTTTGCGGCGCTCGCCCCCGCCATCCAGGAGGAAATCCAGCGCAAGGAAAAGATTGTCGACGAGGCGATTCGTATTTTCCGGCAGAAACTGCGCGAGGTGCAGGAAGCGGTCAATAGGAAGGTCAATGAGCTGAATCAGCGCATCGTCTACTACACCTCTGAGCAGTTTTTCGAAGGGCTGATGGGAAAATACCAGGCCTATCCGAAAGTCCTGGACTTTATCCATACGTTGCAGAAGGACGTGCAGGATAATTTCGAGGGGTTCCTGGCGACGCAGGACACCTC
>JANNJF010000233.1:0-1799 GCA_031405715.1 Gammaproteobacteria bacterium
CCTTCCCCCTGAAAGGGGGAAGGGACTGGGCGGGGTTTTTGATTTGTTCTTGTGTGGATACCTGTGTCCGGAGGGAGAGGGAACGTAGTCTGAATAGTAGTTACCGCATGTTCAGAGGTTCCTTGGCGCGCCAGGAAAATAGCGGTGTAGGGCTGAGCCTGCCGGCCACACAATGCGCCCACCCGAATGAAATCCTTTGCCCGGGGTGTTGACAAGAACAGCCGGCTACAGTACTGTACCGATCGTTCTGTACAATTACAAGCGAGAC
Organism: Gammaproteobacteria bacterium; assembly: GCA_031405715.1. Lineage (GTDB taxonomy): Bacteria > Pseudomonadota > Gammaproteobacteria > Acidiferrobacterales > UBA6901 > JANNJF01. The sequence continues at coordinate 269 of JANNJF010000233.1, forward strand.
ATCGATATGCCGCAAGTACGCCGTTTATTTACTTTCAAGCTCTCGGGCAACAGCTACAAAGTCCGACTGTTCCTGAGCATGCTCGGCCTTGATTTCGAGGCGATCGAGGTCGATATGCGCGGCGGTGAACACAAGCGCCCGCCATTTTTAGCGCTCAACCCCCTGGGGCAGGTGCCGGTGCTGGTCGATGGCGAGGTCACGCTTGCCGACTCCCAGGCTATTCTTGTCTATCTCGCCCGACGTTACGCCGAGGCAAGCTGGTTGCCTCTGGACCCGTTGCCCCTGGCCCAGATAGCCCGTTGGTTATCCATCGCGTCCAATGAGATTCAACATGGACCGGCGACCGCCCGGCTCATCACTGTGTTTGGCGCCAAGTTAGACGCTGCGCTGGCGATGAAGCGCAGCGTCGCTATCCTTACGTACATGCAATCCCACTTGACGCAACAACAGTGGTTGGTCGGCGAGCGCCCGACCGTTGCGGATGTGGCCTGCTATCCTTATATTGCGCTTGCGCCGGAAGGGCATGTCGACATGCAGCCCTATCCGCAAGTGTCCCTATGGCTGGCGCGTTTGGCGGCCCTGCCGGGCTTTGTCCCCATGTACGTTCCGGCCACGACGGCCTAACTCGGAAGACGCCCGCATCATGCCCGCGCCGCCACTGCAGAAGACAGACATCGTTAGCCGGATTGCCATGATATTCCGTCAACATGGTTACGAAGGTGCCTCGCTCGCGCTCATCGCCGAAGCCACCGGCTTGGGACGATCGAGCATTTATCATTATTTTCCCGGCGGTAAGGATGAAATGGTGGAGGCGATCTTCGAGCAAACGGCCGGCTGGTTGGCGGAGAATATATTGGCGCCGTTGCGCGCCCCCGGCGATCCTGCCGCGCGTATTGAACAGATGTTGCGTGCCGTCGACGCGTTGTATGGCGGCGGCAAACTCAATTGCCTGCTCGGTGTGCTCGCGCTGGGCAATTCACACGAACGTTTCCAGCAGCATCTCAAGCAAAGATTCGACAGCTGGATAAACGCACTGACGCGCTTGCTGGTGGAGGCCGGGATCGAGAAAAAACTTGCCGCGGAACGGGCCGAGGACGCCGTCGTGCGCATCCAGGGCGCGCTCATCGTCTCGCGTGGGCGTGCCAGCGCCGCACCCTTCAAGCGCGCACTGCAACGGATTAAGGAGGAATTACTGGCGCCGTTTGATTAACGGCGCCAGATACAAATGAAAAAAGAAGAGACCCCTCTTTTTTTCTCTACAACTGTACCGATTGTTCGGTACATATTATTGCACAATACTTAAAGGAGCAACATGTCACGCATAAATGTAGTCAATCCCACCACCGCGACCGGCCCGGCCAAGGCCTTGATGGATGCAGTGCAGGCGAAGATTGGCATGACGCCCAACTTTATCCGTCTGTTCGCCAATTCACCGCAGGCCCTCGAGGCCTATCTCGGTTTCTCCGGCAGCCTGGGCAAGGGGATGTTGGACGCCAAGACCCAGGAGCGTATCGCGCTGGGCGTGTCCGAG
>JANNJF010000234.1:0-3198 GCA_031405715.1 Gammaproteobacteria bacterium
ATGTGTCCATCCCTTACGTTCAAACCCAGGGTCCCTTCTCCCCTTGGGAGAAGGACAGGATGAGGGGCCAGGCTGAAGATTCCCCCTCACCCTAACCCTAACCCTCTCCGAGCGGTTTATGCCTCCCCGAAGGGGGCCCGACGTGCACGGGGAGAGGGGACTTGTCCGGAGGTTCCCTGGGGATACGGAATAACTTATTGGACGGGGTACTAGACCTCTTTCCCCGCTTCAAAACACAAGGCATGAGGACTCACCCACCACTGATGGCCGCCTTCATGCCGGCGCCGGCAGTGGATAGGACACGCCACGGAATGAAAGCATCACGATGCCAGCCAGGTTGATCAATTCGCCGATGAGTATGCCGACCAGTGCACCCGCCACGCCGAACTGCAGCATTCCGGCATAACTGGCCGTGAGCGATACGATGGCGCTCGCGAGCGTGGTAAAGGTCAGGGCGCGAAAACGTCCTTGTGCAGCCAGCAGATAAATCAGCTGGTCGCGGACGACAATCACAAGAAAAATGGCGCCCCATAGCATCAGCAATTCATCACGTTGTGCAAACTGCTTTTTCAGAACCACAGCAAAAATCCAATCACGCAATATCCACAGGATAAAGAAGTAACACAACATGGCCGTGGCCAGCCCCATGGCCAATAGGAACAGGCGACGACGTAATAGCGGGGCGCCGTGTTGATGCAGCCAACCCGCCGCCAGCGGCAGCATAAGCGTGCCGATGCCTGTGGACAATAAATTTACCGGCATCAGCAAGAGGCGCGTGGCCGCGATGGCGGCAACGGCGGTGACATCGAGTAACCCGGCGACCAGATAAATATATCCCTGGCTGAAGGTCCAGTGGATCGCTGCACCCGCAGTGGACCAGGCGGACAGTGGCGCTATCTCCCGCAGGATTCCCTGCGTACCGTCGATGTTCCAGGGTTCGTGGCGGTGCAATGACCGCGATAAAAGCAGACCGCTGGCCACGGCTGCCGCGCCCAGCGTGAAGACGGTGGTGACCGCCGGTGCGGGCGTTAAGATAGCCACGAAAACGCCGGCCACCAGCAGCACGACATAGAATATGTCGGTACGAAGCACGTCATTCGGGCGACGATGCGCAAACAGCACCATGCGAAAGTATTCGCGGTGCAGGATCGCAAGCGTCGCGGCCACCGAGACGAGCATCAACGGACCGGTGTCGGCGTCCAGTATCTGGAGGTACCACAGGGCAAGTGCGGCGATGACTGCCATAACGGCGAACGCAGGCAGGATACGGCGCTGTTCGCGATACAGGCCGCCGATCAGTTCGCCGCGTCCCTGGAGATCGAGCTGGTGAATGCGAATCGCCAGGGGCGGACTGAAAAACGCCTTCTGCAGAGACACCAGCAGAAGGATCGCGCTGGACGCCAGAATGTAGTAGCCGTATTGAATGCTGCTGGTGCTTCGGATAAGGATCAGGCCGACGGCAAAACTGGCGGCTGACAGCAATGCCTGGCTGATGACGGCGCTGCTGAGCAGTCGTGCGAAGGCGAAGTGACGGCGACGACGGTCGTTCATGGCGCCTCCCGCTTGGTCCGCACCCACTCTGTCGGACCCTGGGCACGCAGCATCAGCAACACCTTCCAAAAAACGAAAAACGGAGCGAATGACAAATCCAGCAGGCCACGCAGGCCGACCCCGCTTAGCTGCCAACCACGCAATACATACAGCAGCAGGCCGATAACGCATCCCAGGCCCAGCCACAACCATATTTCCATCGCCGGATCCCAAAGCAATGCCGCAGCGGCGAGCACAATTATCGCAGCGACATTGAGGGCAACATAGGATAAGGGTAAGACCAACAAATCGATGGCCAGATCCAGACAGACAGCGTCGCGCCGATTTATGGCTTGATGCAACAGTGGTCGGGTTTTCGAGCGGATCAGTTGAAACCGTCCATCCTCCCAGCGTTGACGTTGGGTGCGTGCCGCCTGTTCACCCGATACCATCATAGCGTCGACATGCGCCTCGTCGGCGTAGTGCACGCGATAGCCGGCGAGGCCAAGCTCGATACCGTATTCGATGTCTTCGGCCAAGGAGAAAGCCCGGTACGGCACTTGGCGTAACAAACGGTGCGTGATGCACCAGCCGTTGCCACGCAAGCCACAGGAAAGCTGCAAGCGTTCGCGTGCGCGCGAACGAACCCGATGAAACGCCGTCATGGCGATGGTCATGAGACGTGTGCGCCACGAGTCTTGCGAATTCAGTACGCCATAGTGCGCCTGTATGACCTTGGCCCCGGATTCGATGCGTGCGGCGTAGGCTTCGAGAAGGTTTTCCGATACCTCCGTGTCGGCATCCACCACCACCACGGCGTAGGCAAAGCCGTGCGCCAGACTCGCCTGGAATGCAAAGTCGAGGGCATGGCCCTTGCCGCGGAGTTCGGTGTCGTGGCGTACCAGTACCTCGGCGCCGGCCGCGCGCGCCAGCGCGGCCGTGGAATCGGTGCAATTATCGGCGACCACCAGAATGCGGAAGCAATCGGCGGGCCAATCGAGGCGGCGTAGATTTGCGACGACGCCTTCGATGACTGTTTCCTCGTTATGGGCGGGAACGATAATATCGAAACGCACCTGACGCGACGAGCGCAGTGCCGGTGATGTTGCCCGCGACATCAGTGTGAATAACAGCAAATATCCACTTACCGCTGTGGCGGGCAGTGCCATGGCCAAAAAGAAGAGGTTAACTAAGGTATTCAAGCGACCTTGTCTCCGTATTCGCGGTAATGCCACCCCAGGAAGATAGACATCTTTCCGAGATTGGCCGATGCCTTAAGCAACCAGAAAACGGCGCGATGCCGGCCGGCGGGCCAGGCGAGCATCGCCAGACCCGCCGCCATCACCGACTGCAGGAGCGCCTGCAGGAAAAATCGCACGCGGCCGCCGCGCGTCAACAGTCCAAAACTCCCCGTCAGCCTGTGGCGCGCAAAGTCTTGACCACCACGCATGGCCCGCAGCAGCAGCCAGCGCAACGATAGCCGCGCGGCCTCGACCGGCTCGTAAACGATGGCCTGATCGCACCAGACGATGCGTGCGCCTTGCTGAGCCAAGCGGCCGAGCAGATCACCGTCTTCGCCACCGGTCAATCCGTAGTCCTGGTCGAAAGGTGTCGGGGTTAAGCGCAGTAGCTCTCCCCACAACAATACGTTGCCGAAACGCAGCTTGT
>JANNJF010000235.1:0-10816 GCA_031405715.1 Gammaproteobacteria bacterium
GTTCTCGTTCCGTATCCGGCATGACCCTGCCCTTGGAGTCAACCACGAACAAATCCGGTGCAACACCGGCGCTGAATACCTTCGGCGCCATACGCATGTAGCCGTCCCACACCGATTGCCACGGGCCTTTCGGATCCGCCGCCGCCAGGTAGTGAAACATGAAGCCAGGCAGATAGCTGGGGTTGATACGAAAACGTTCATTATCCAGCTTAAAGCCAATGGCGCCGGGCAGCAGCACTGGGCCCGCACTCCCCGCCTGGGCAATCTCATGGCGCTGGATCTGATGCAACAGCTTGAGTCCGGTGTCTGCATAACCCGGCGCTTTCCACAAGCGTGCGGCTTCCAGCAGGCTGTAGGCGATCCATAAATCGGCGTCCGAGGCTGAGTTTTCATCCTTCACGCCCCAGCTGCCATCATCACGCAGCCCCCACAGCCAGGCGGGGAGTTTCTCGCCAAGCTGTCCCGCAGCGAGATTATCGGAGGTCCACTTGAGTATCGTGTCGAACTGGCTACGCTGATTGGCCACCAGGGCAAAGAACAATCCGTAGGACTGCCCTTCCGAAGTGCTCTTTCGGTCAAAAGTGATGTCAATCACACGGCCGTCGGCCTGCACAAAACGGTCGACGAAATTCTTCCACTCCGGCCAGTCGGACATGGAATTGGCGGACGCACTCGTACTCGACAGCGCGCACAGCAGGATTATTCGACAAAGGCTAGACTTAAGGCGCATCGCATTCCCTCAGGTTGTTGACAAGGTTGACACAAACTGAACTCACTCGTGTAGATCCCGGCAAGGCATCGTCTGCCGATTCGGGATCTGTTACCCGAATAGTGCCCAGTTTAAGGACCCCACACTGAATACTAATCGTGGATCGCAGGGTGGTCTGTGCGGTCTCGTACACACTTGACAAAATGTGGCCTACCGAACAGAAGCAGACCGGGTGCGCTGTCACACTAGCCGTGTTGGAATAATTGTGCGTTCCAAAGTAGGCGTCCCGGCAACAATTACCCGCCATGCAAAGCTGGAAACCCACATGACCCTAACCCCTGTTTGGGCCTACTTCGTGCTTGTCTCCATCGTGATGGTAATCATGGCGTTGCCCGTATTCCGCTTTGTGGAGAATGCGTCCAGCACGCACCTGCGATATTCGGCGATTGACGGGCTTAGGGGTTACGCGGCACTCAGCGTATTTGTTTTTCATCTCATCGTGACACATCGGTTCATCGAAACCGGAATATGGGAGGCGCCCGACTCACGCTTTTATGGATTACTCGGGCCAGTCGGGGTGTCCCTATTTTTCATGATTACCGGTTTTCTATTCTGGGGGAAAATGCTGCGCGCGCAAGGGCGGCCACACTGGCAGAATCTGTACATCGGCCGGTTCTTTCGCATCGCCCCCATGTATCTTTTCGTTGTACTCGTGATGCTTTACATCGTATTCGCACGCACGGACTTTCAGCTACACGAACCTGTGGATGTCGTGGTAGGGTCGATGCTTCAATGGCTTGCCCTCGGTGCAATAAATACGCAACCCGATGTCAATGGTTACCAAGCAACACACGTGTTGGCCGGTGTAACATGGACTATCTGGTACGAGTGGATATTCTATGCCTCGCTCATGGCGACAGCCTATTTCGCCCGCGGCAGAAAACATTTTATATTTGTCATCAGTGCGCTTTCCCTATGTCTCGCTGGAAAGTCATGGCTAGACATCAACACAATGGGTTTCGCGGTACTGTTTCTGTGCGGTATGACCATCGCCTCGCTTTTGCATGCCAACATAATACTGAAAATGTCGCAAGGCGTGTCCTCGTCCATTGCACTCGCGTGCCTGGTGGCCATTTTCACCACGTCTTACAGCGGCTATGGGACAGTTACTTCTATGCTGTTGGCACTTTTCTTCTATCTCGTGTGCTCGGGCACGTCGGTGTTTGGCGTACTCACGTCGGCACCCGCGTCTCGGTTGGGTAACATCAGTTACAGCCTGTACCTGATGCAAGGATTGGTGTTGAGCACAATATTCTCCATTGCTCCTGTCAGAAATTTCGCCATGGCATCGGCACACGCATATTGGGCCATTGGCATTGTCTGCGCAGGTGTACTGCTGCTTGGCGCATCGCTCGGCTACACCCTCATAGAGCGACCTGGTATCACACTCGGCAAGTACTTTGTCCAGCGGCGTGACCTAGGGCGAGCTCGCTGCAACATGTCGCGAGTAGATGACGTTGCGTAAGACCACTCTGATGGTTTCTCCCGGTAGTCAATGCTGGGATGTGCCGGAAACTGGACCACCACCATTGTCGACAATCAGCGTCATTGCGACACCGCGTCTTTCAGCAATAAAAGGGGAAAGGAAACGGACGGACTGTTTATTAAGCAATTACCGAAGGCTGTGATGCCTGGTGGCGTATTCAATCCCCACATTCCATTTTCATAGACAGGTGACCCTGTAGCGTGCGGACGAATATACCGAAACAAGGTTGGACGGAACTGCTTGAAGTCACATTCACCGGCTACATAGGCTCACGGAGATATTGTTTTCGGACGCATCCTTTCCATTTCAGCGGCGATATCGGCCATACGGTTCGCCGCATCGCCGACGCGTTGGCCCTTCAGCGCCAGAATTCCTTCCAGCCTATGTCGCGACGGCGCGTCCTGATCGCGGAGATATTTAATAATGTCGCGGCAACCGTCGATCGAGATTCGCCGTGCTATCAAGTCCTCGATGACCATCTTCACCAGCGACTCACCTTCCAGGAATTCCGCATGAATGCGCTCTGGCGAGTCCTGGATCTCGGTGAACGAAACCTGGGGCGATCTGCTTTCCATATTTTTGATCCCTTTGCTACACCGGTTTATACTTTAGGCGCATGTTGTTCTTGACAGGCCTCACTCCTCTCACTGACTGGCACTGACTGGGTTCATTCAACAGCCCGGCCGATGTCTGATCGTGAGTTCACGAAACCACTCAATTGCGCCACGCCCTCGAATGTTCCCACGTCGATTCCACTGGACTTAAGCGTCCGCTCATTGAATATGGCCGCCTTAACCTCGGTCGCGAGATAACTGTCGTCGAAATGCTCTCCGGCACTTTCATTGAGATCATGAACCAGGATGCACTGTCACGTTCTGTGGAGATGGTTCGGCCGAAGTAGTTAACGCTGAAAATGCAGCTTCGACTGATTACTGTTGCGGCAGCCCGCATTTTCACTGGACGACTGCATGCGCAAATAAACTTAGGCCGATTTCCGTTCTTTTTGCCGTGTCTTGTCCCAGGCGGTTCCGCTCGATGCCTGTATTATTCCCGCCGACACCATGCGTTTACCGTCTATCACATCGAAAGGCGTATCGTTGAATCTTCCCCAGCGTACTTTTAGTTTACCCTCGAGCTGCTTCAAGTTACCCGCGAATATATCCCAATTCATGTCGCACTCCATTTATGGTATTAATGATTGACGTTTGTCCTGTGTAACAGTTATAAGAGGGTCGGTGGCTGCGCCGCAACGTGTCCTTAGTGATAGCGGTGGACGTCGCGGAAATCGAATGGCTGAGGGCTGATCGCATTGACATTCGAATGCTGGTGCGTTTCTGTGCAGAGAGACGGGGCGAACACGCGGAAACGTGGGTTCGGCGAAATTCTCTTTGCAGGGATGGCCTGCAGGCCTTAGTGAAAGAAAAAAAGGTGTGGAGGGGACCACACCAGAAAAAGGGAAATTGTCAGTAGCTTGGGACTGGCCGGTGGCATGCCGTTTAAACCCCAGACGGCATACCGGCGGGTGCGACGAATCAGCGTAGGCGCCATAGGTACACCAAAAATCCCTTAGAAACTGGCTTAGAATGTGCATGGAGATGATTCTAATCGATTGGGCTGCCGGCTCTGTACGATACCTCACATAGCTTGATTTAGTTTATGGAGGAGCAACTTAAATGGCGTTAGTTTGTAGCGATGATTATTGGCAGAGCGGATGACTAACGGCGCTTATTTAACCATGACAGAACTAAGGAATAGCTGTCATGGCAGAGTGACCCGTTTTTCGGGGCATTGCGTGCGCAGCGTGGCAACTTCCTCACGCTACGGCCGGGCCCCGACATGCTTGTGACAACGCCTTTACCGCTGGCATTCATATCGTGCACCTCCCCCCACGTTCGATTTGCGTGACATGGCCACCTTCGATTGAAGCATGGGCATCACTTCCTGCGCATGACCGAGACAATTCCAACAATGACTAGAATCACAACCAGTATCGTCAGTAATCCGCCCCACCCTCCCATGTAGCCCATTCCCCAGCCACTCATCCAATCACCTTGCATCATGCCTTCACCTCCTGAATGTTTATAGTTTCAACTGTCATTACGGCAGGCTGCGGCACAATTCTCGTCCCCCCGAAAACCATCCTGGATGCCGAAGCCCTTATAATTTCTATGATACTCGCCGTAATTAGTCTGGCCGCTAATGTTGTTTTTCTCTGCCCTTTTGTTCTTTTACTGTGGCTGTGTTCAGGTCACTTTTCTCATCACCACCCATCATGCCCCCGCCCTGCATGGATTGCATGTGCTGATGCATCATCTCCCGCTGCGTTTTCATAAGCCGCTCACGCTCCTGTGGATTTTTCTCATCCATTATTTTGTGCATTAGCTCATGTATCCTCAGCATTCCTTCCTGCATCATGCCCATATTTTTTTCCATGTCTTGCGGGTTTTTCATCGTGTTCTCCAAAAATGAAATGGTCGGACAATTATTTTACAATCCAGGATTTACATACCATTTATATCCTGAAAATCCTGCGTGTTCCGTGCGTTGCCGAACATGAACTGACTTGAGTAAAATTCGGGCCACTCTCGGGATGAATATTGGTCTTCTCCCGATTTGCACGCAGCGATTCGATGGAAAACAAGTTTATTTCTGAATTGTGTCCTTGGTCTTCTCGACGGACTCATCGATTTTTTCTCCGGCCTTCTCCATCGTCCCTTTGGGATTGACAGCGTCTTGAATCTTCTCAACGGTGGTCTTTTTTTCGCAAGCCAAAAGTCCGGTTGCGATCAACAGGCTGAGGGACACAATAGACAGCTTTTTAAATGCAGACATGCGTATTCTCCTTATAGTGCAGGTTAAAGTTTCCGGCGCTGAATAGCCCGAGTAGTCCGATAACAATCGGGTAAATCGCCACGATATAGTTCAACAGGCGTGGAATGGACAGAATAAGTAGGCCGGAAATAAGCGAAATCAACGGGGTTATGGTTAATGCCAAGTTCATGCTGGCTGTTTTTCCAGCGTAATACAGAGATGACTATCTCGGCTTGGTCGGATCAGGTTTTTCATCCAATCTCCTTGGCATTACTCAGGTGGGTGTGAGTCATCTATTATTACGACAACTCTGCCAACGCCGCTGTAGAGATCAATACGCCAAATACCTGCCCGGCTCTGTGCGGTATCGCACGTAGCGTGGTTTATTATTGGATTCGACGAGTAGACCTCGCGCAATCTGAACATTACAACCAACTCACATCAGGAAATTTTAAAAAAAAACTGGGCAATTGAATATTGTCGATAAGCACAACCGTATTCGGCTGATCTGCATTTCCGGTTACCTACCCGGCATATAACGCCCTCACTTCATCAATACATCTGGTACTGCGCCACAGACAAGCCTCCTGACTTAACGCAGCCCGAAGAATCCAAGAACGAACAGCACGATGACCACAAATCCGACGATATAGACGATAGAGTTCATATTATTCCTCTTCAGGTTCTCGAGTACCGCATACGTGAAACGCATGTTCAGGCGACAAATACCGGTTACACCGATCTGTACGCGCCGCCTGTACTGCGTTGGAGGTTACACAACACGGATAAGCCACCTAGGCGAATTTCAAGCAAGCTCTAGGAGCGCGGTTAACCGTTTACTCACGCGGTTTTTTAGTATCCAGGCTGGTACCATAGTAAGCATGGACTTTCTTTGCCCAGGATGGGTCTGACATGTTTGGCCATTTTCCTTTGTCGAATCCTGGCGCGTCTTTAAGGCGTTCCTTTTCCACATTGAGAACGAAGCGCTTGTTCTCCGTGTCCAGACTCAATGCATCCCACGGCACAGCGAATAGTTTGTCGCCCATACCAAGGAATCCGCCAAATGACAGCACCGCGTAGCGTACTTTTCCGCTGCGCGTGTCCAGCATGATCTCCTTGATGTCACCGAGATTTTCCTCATTTTTATTGAACACACTGTCTCCAATGAGAGAGCTGGCGCCCATCAGCTCCGGTCCGGGCCCGTGCCGCATATCAGGCCCGCGTGCAGTACTGTTGTAGTTTTCTTTAACATCATCGGTATCTCTGACTTTATTGCTCATGTTGATCTCCGGATAAGAAAAATTTGTGTGGATTATCCACGATTGCTATTGACCCGCCTTCCTGCCAAACCGCGCCATGGCATGATTCACTCAAGCAACCCGTCGCTTAACCAATATCCAGTCAACGCAAGGCTTCGAGAGCAAGGTCAGTCATCTTTATGGTTGTCATTCTCGTGATCACTAAGACTCTGGACTTCATCCTTGAAATCGCCATAGCTGGCTTGGATCCGGCCTACGATTTTTTGCGCCTGTCCTTTCTTTTCCAATTGCTTGTCGTTGAATATCTTGCCGCTCACTTCCTTGACCTTGCCTTTGGCCTGGTTGGTTCTGCCTTTGAATTGGTCCTTGTTCATAAGTTGTCTCCTTGATATCGAAATTTTAAGGGTTCCCGCACTGTCATGTCCGGTGATCCGGTTTCACTGACTGACCTCAGTTTCCTCGCAGAAACACATTTGTTCGGTATGGTAGCCCACATAGCCAAGAACATTGCTCCAGCCCCGCGATCGACAATAAGTCTGTTCGGACCGTCAGGCATCCCGAGTCGCAACATATAAGAGAGACCATCGATAGACGAGTAGGGCGGCGTTCTCAATGAGTCCACGCTTTTCTCGCCGCTCGTAAATAAGGGACGGGTGCTTATTTATCAGTCTCTGAAAACAAAATCACACCCGCGACTACCGCTGATCGCGGGAGAATTAAGGCATTGCTTCGGTGAAATTCAGAAAATTTTATTTAAGCGCGCTAACCAACAGACCCGATGGGTGCCTGGGTTCAGTATTTCTTCCTGCACAAGCTCACCTTTCCTAGACGGGTGATTACGCGCTCAAAACTATGCCCTAGATTGGCAAAGCTGAGAAAAATATTTATGAAAAAACAGACTACCTATATCTCCACCAGGCTGTCCGATTTCATGCGGATTTCCTGTGTCACGGCGTTGCTATTCACGCTCAGCGCTTGCGGAGGATCGAGCGGCGGAGGCAGCGCTGCTGACAGTGGTGGCGGATCTGACACCAGCAGTGAATCGGGCAGTGCTCCGACGATCAAGCTCCTGAACGCCAACGATAACTTACACGGTTTTGAGCTCTGGAAAACTGACGGGACCAGTGTGGGTACGGTGCTGTTGAAGGATATCAATAATACTGCGGCCGGGGTGAGCTCTCATGTTGCCGGTTTCACCGAGTTCAACAGTGCATTTTATTTCCAAGCCGACGATGGTGTGCATGGCATAGAGCTTTGGAAAACCGACGGTACTGCCGCTGGTACGGTGCTGTTGAAGGACATCAATACCACGACAGCTGGCGCAAATTCCTATCCTAGTGGCTTCACCGTTTTCAACGATGCGCTTTATTTCAGAGCAGTCGATAGTGTAAACGGCCAGCCAAGACTCTGGAAAACTGACGGCACTAGCGCGGGCACAGTGTTGGTGAAGGACATCTATACTCCAGTCACGTCGAATTCCTATCCTAATTTCACTGTCTTTAAAGGCGCACTTTATCTTGCTGCAGCTGATGGCGTGAACGGCCTGGAGCTTTGGAAAACCGACGGCACTGATGCCGGCACGGTGCTGGCGAAGGACATCAATACCACGACGGCTGGAGCGAGATCTTATCCTTTCGGCTTCACCGAATTAAACGGTGTACTTTATTTCCAAGCCGACGACGGTGTGCATGGTTCTGAACTTTGGAAAACCGACGGCACCACTGCCGGCACGGTACTGGTGAAGAACATCAATACTACGACGGATCCTAACTTTGGTTCGTGGAGCTCCAACCCTCTTGGCTTCATCGGCTTCAACGGCGCGCTTTATTTTCAAGCCGACGACGGTGTGCACGGCGTAGAGCTGTGGAAAACCGACGGCACCGCCGCTGGTACGACGCTGGTGAAGGACATCAATACCGCGCCCGGGCCGATACCCCAGCCCTCCACCCCTGTCGCCTTCATCGTCTCCAACGACGCATTATATTTCAAAGCCTACGATGGTGTTAACAGCGGTGATTTCTGGAAAACCGACGGCACTGCCGCCGGCACGGTGCGGGTACAGGATATTACCGGAGCAAGTTTTAATGACGCGCATGCTCTCACTGTCTTCGGTGACGTACTTTATTTCATTACCAAAGACGGTAACAGCTATGATCTCTGGAAAACCGACGGCGCCACTGTGGGTACGGTGCTAGTAAAGAATTTCACTAGCGTGAGTCCTTACCCTTGGCAAGCTGCATATCCTTTTAACTTCACCGAGGTAAACGGTGTGCTTTATTTCCAAGCTGACGATGGCGTCAATGGCAGAGAATCCTGGAAAACCGACGGCACCGCCGCCGGCACGCAATTGCTGAAAGACATCTGCCCTGAGGTGTGCGATGGATTTCAGTATTATTGACCGGATCGGCGGGCCCGGCGCTGCGGAAGGCAACGGCGTGCGCTCGGTCCACCTTCAGCAGCCGCTGCTGATCGTATGGGACGGATTGCGCGCCCATCGCTCGAACACCGTGCGCGACTATCTCGACGGCACGGAGGGGCATCTCCAAGTCGCCTTCCTGCCACCGTACGCGCCCGACCTCAACCCGGTCGAATATCTGTGGGCATGGCTCAAGCGTCATGCCCTGGCCAACTACTGCCCCAACAACCTGGGCGAGCTGACCATCACGGCACGCAACAAACTCAAGTCCGTCCAGCGGCGATCCTCAGTGATCGCCGCGTGCTGGACACAGGCGGAGTTGGCGTTTTAGTGTCAGGTTAATAAGTAAGTCTCAATAAAACTCGTTTACTGCGCCGTGAACGAGGTCGCTGTGAACTCGACATATACCCGGATTGAAAATCCCGATTGCGCTCTGGCGTGGGAGTCGTTCTGGGAGACGTTTTGGTTTTTGGAATTTCAACAAACTCTTTTAAGTGGGCTATCGAACAGATTACGCCTGGTTCCTGGGCGCATTATTGCTTCCCGCGCAAGCTCACCTTCTTAGACAGGTGATTACGCGCCCAAATGTCTTTTAGAAAGGTAAGAGAACAATTTATGAAAAATCAGACTGTCTTCATCGCCTCGATGCTGTCCGGTTTCATGCGAATTTCCTCCGTCACGGTTTTGCTGTTCACGCTCAGTGCTTGCGGATCAAGCAACGGTGAAGACAGCGAATCAGGCGGAGGATCGAGCAGCGCCTCGGAGATCAAGCTCCTGGCCGTCGATGACGGCGTCAACGGCAATGATCTCTGGAAAACCGACGGCACCACCGCCGGCACTGTAATAGTGAAGGATATCAATCCCGCACCCGGAGCAAGTTCTCTTGGTTCCGGCTTTACAGTCTTCAACGGCGAATTTTATTTCAAGGCCAACGACGGTGTGACCGGCAATGAGCTCTGGAAAACCAACGGCACCACCGTTGGCACGGTAATGGTGCGGGACATCAATCCCGCGAACGAACCACTTTTTAATCCTGAGACCGGGGCGCCTTCCGGTCCCAACGGTTTCACCGTCCTCAACGGCGCACTTTATTTCAATGCCAATGACGGCATGAATGGCTATAACCTCTGGAAAACCGACGGCACCAGCGCCGGCACGGTATTGTCGAATGATATCCAGTCCCTCGGTTCCGGCTTCACACCCTTCAACGGCGCATATTATTTCAGTGATAGCGACGGCGTGAACGGCTTCGAGCTCTGGAAAACCGACGGTACCGCCGCTGGCACGGTGCTGGTGAAGGACATCAATACGGCGGCCGGGGGGAGCTCCTCCCCCGTTTTCTTCACCGTCTTCAACGGCGCGCTTTATTTCAGAGCCGACGATGGCGTGAACGGTAGTGAGCTCTGGAAAACCGACGGAACCGTCAATGGTACGGTGCTGGTGAAAGACATCAACAGCGCCACAACCTCGGGATCTTTCATTTTCGAATTTATCGTCTTCAACGGCGAGCTTTATTTCCAAGCTTACGACAGTATGAACGGCGCTGAACTCTGGAAAACCGATGGCACCGCCGACGGCACGGTAATGGTCAAGAACATCAGTCCTGCTGGGAGTTCCTTGCCTTCCGACTTCACCGTCTTCAACGGCACACTATATTTCCAAGCAAATGACGGCGTGAATGGCTCAGAGCCCTGGAAAACCAACGGGACTGACGCCGGCACGGTGATGGTGAAGGATATCAGTGCCGCGGCCGGGGCGGGCTCCTTCCCTGTCATGTTCACCGTCTTCAACGGTGCACTTTATTTCAGAGCCGACGAGGGGGTCCACGGTGTAGAGCTCTGGAAAACCGAAGGCACTGCCGCCAGCACGGTGCTGGTGAAGGATATCAATGCCGCATCGGATTCCTTCCCTTATGGCTTTTTCGTGCTCAACAACGCGCTTTATTTCCATGCCACCGTCGGCGCAGGCGACCATGGACTGTGGACAACCAATGGCACCGCTGACGGCACAGTAATGGTAAAGGACTTCAATCCCTAGCTCGCAGCCCGCGTCGGAGGGAATAGTGCGGCGAATTC
>JANNJF010000236.1:0-1647 GCA_031405715.1 Gammaproteobacteria bacterium
CAGCACCGCCGCCACCAACGCCGCTTTTCCAAAATCGTCAGTGAAGTCATGCACGGCGGTCAGCGGCACCAGCCAGTGGGTGTAGAGGAGGGTGCTGAGGAAGGCGGCGAGGAGGAGGCTGGCAAAATCGCATAACGGAAGTAGGTCGCTGGCCAAAGAGGTCATATTACGACTCATCAGGCGTCGCGCGGGCCAGGCAGCGAGGCTGCCTACGGTTTCTTCAGAGATATTCATGCATGCAAGACTGGGCTTCCACGGATGCAGTGTCTGTGCGGCGGCGTACTGAGTGCGGCGGCGTACAGACTTTGACCAAGGTGAAAAGCAGACTGGCAGGGTTCGAAACGGAGACCTGTCTGGCGCAGGCCGGTGTTTGCGTTATGACTCGCTGTAATTCGGAATGAGATTAAGCATGGCCGGTCATTCATGAAGGGTATAAGTGAAGAGCATAAGTGTATGAAAAATAATTCCCGGACATCGCCAATGGGGGAAGATCAGCCGGAGTCAGGTGATTTAAGTGCTGATGCCAATGCGCCGGTGGCGATATTCGAAAACCCGCAAGGGAGGCCATTACCAAGTATTCTTCTGACGGCAACGCTTCGTTGGCCGATAGCCGCGCGCCTCGCCATTGCATTTTCCAAGACCGGCTGCCTCGTGGACGCGATCTGCCCGCGTCGGCATACCGCGGCCAAGACGAACGCAATCCGCAAGGTTTACCCTTATGCCACGCTAAACCCACTGGCTTCGCTGCGCGCTGCCATAGAAACAGCAAAACCCGACTTCATTATTCCATGCGATGATGATGCGGCAACCCACCTGCATCAACTGTATGTGCTTGCCTGCAAGGAGGGAGCGTCGGCGACGGCGTTACGCGCTCTGATAGCGCATTCGCTGGGCACACCGGAGGCCTGCACGCTCGCGACGGCCAGAGGAAGACTGATGGCCTTGGCCGCGCAGCAAGGGGTTCGGGTACCGGAGACCACCATCCTAGCGACACCGGCCGAACTCAGCGCCTGGATTACGCAGCACGGATTTCCCGCCGTGCTCAAAGTCGATAGCACGTGGGGCGGCCAAGGCGTCTCTATCGTTTGGAATCATGAGAATGCCCAGCGTGTTTTTGAGCGCATGACGGCGCGGCCGGCATTCTGGAATGCGCTGGCGCACATGCTATTGGAACGAGATACGACTTCTTTTCTGAAGGCGATGAAAGAAGAACGACACGGCATTACCATCCAAACCTACATTTCGGGCCCTCCCGCCAATCGGGCGGTCGCTTGTTGGCAGGGGGAAGTGTTGGCAGGCATCAGCGTGGAGGCATTAAGGATGCAGCACCCGACTGGACCGGCCACCGTTGTGCGCATCATCGAAAATCCAGAAATGTCCGAGGCGGTGATTAGCCTGGTGCGACGGTTAAAGATTTCCGGCCTGTGGGGGGTAGATTTTATTCTGGAGAAATCCACGGGGGCGGCCTACCTTATTGAAATGAACCCACGTGCCACACCCATATGTCATTTGCCGCTTGGCGCTGGACAGGATCTTCCGGCAGCGCTTTATACACAGCTGACGGGGGTCCCGCCTGTCACACCGGCCGCGAGAATAAATCACGAAGTCGTCGCCTTGTTTCCAGGGGAGTTGCGCAGGGACTCCTCC
>JANNJF010000237.1:0-5155 GCA_031405715.1 Gammaproteobacteria bacterium
GGCAGATGCCTCAATATCGGCGGTTGAGCCGTTGAGGTCTTCCAGCGCCTGCTGGTTGCTGCGGTCGGCGCGCCAGTGCTTCAGCGCATCGTCGATGGCGGTGAGGATATCCACCGCCTCCTCCATGAATATCTCGAGCAGTTCCGGATCCACATCCTCGCGGATTTCCTCAAGCTGTGCGGGTGTATGCGCACTCGGTTTGAATGCGTGCGCGACAGCTGCCGGCGCGGGCGCCGCTTCGTGCCCGCCTTTCTCCTGGTGTGCCGTCAGGAGCGCGGCCTCACGGTGTAATTCTTGCGCCAGGCCATGGAAAGCCGTTTGCAGCCTTGAGGATGGGGCTAGGCTGCCGTTCAATACATCAATCAGCTCGGTGGTGCGTGCATGCACCTCCTGCAACAGCGTCAGCGTTGTTTCGCTTAACGGCTGTTGCCGAGCTTCGTGCGCCTGAAACAGTTTCTCCATCTCGGCGCAACACTCGGCCATGAATTGCAGGTCGAGCGCACGCGCACTGCCCTGCAGGGTGTGGGCGACACGCAGCAGATTCTCCGTTATGCGACAGGACTGTCCGGAGTCGATAAAGGAAATCGCTTCGTTGTAGAGTATGGCGAGATGCCCGTAGGTCTCGCCGGAAAAGATCTGCAGCAACACTGGATCAAAGCTGTGGCCCGCCGCTTGCGGCGACGCATCCGCGTCTTCTTCTAGAGAAGTTTCCGCGTCATCCGGCGGAGCGGGAAGGGCGGTCAGTTCTATTGCCTCGATTTCCTGCGACGCGTCGAGCTCAAAATCAAACGTGTCCTCTTGCGGCGCGTCTAACGCCCCGCCGCCGGCCACGTCAACTTCCCCGCCGCGACTGAGGATATCGGCGTTGTTCTGCAGGGCGGCGATATCCACCTGCGGGGCCGGGCCGCCTTCCAACTGCGCCACCATGGCTGGCAGAACTGCCTGCACCTGGCGCAACAGCTCGAACATGGACGCGGAATGAGATATCTTGCCCTCGCGCATGCGATTGAGCATGTTTTCAAACGCCCAGGCAAGCTCAGCAATCGTGCTGGCGCCCACCATGCGTCCGCTGCCCTTGAGGGTGTGGAACGCGCGCCGCACTTCGAGCAACGCATCGCGGTCTTCCGGATCGGCGCACCACTGCGGCAACATCTTGTTAATGATCTGCAGCATTTCGCGCGCATCTTCAACAAAGATCTCCATGATCTCCGCATCGAAGTTGTCATCCGTGTCGGCCGCTTGTTCTGTCAGCTCTTCCACCGGCCCGGCAAGTTCAATGCTTTCTTCCGGGGCGCGCAGTTCCAACTCATCCATCGAAAAAGCCGGCAGGGACGTTGCCGGCCCGATCTCCTGCGTGGCTTCGGCGTGCAACTGTTCCTGCGCCAATGTGGCAAGTATCTCCGTCGATTGCTTCAACGTACTGCGCACTGCCGCGGTGAGCTGTTCGGGATCGGCCACCACCATGCCCAGCAAGGTGTTCATGTCATTGCTGATTTTTTCCAGGCGCGCCAGAGACTGCCGGCCGGCGAGCGTTCCGATATCGCGCAGGTCTTGCTGCAAGATGCTCAGGGCCTGATGATTGGGCGAATGCTCCAGCCACAGATTCAGTTTCTGACGTATGTCGGCGATCAGCGCCGTCGGATCGCCCGCCGGCGACGGCCGACCGGTACGCGCCGAGTCCAGTTCGCGCCACGCAACGCTCAACAATGTGTCGAGGTTGGTGCGGTCGCGCTCCAGGCCCTCGATGTAGGCGCCGATAGTGCCAACCGCCACTGCCAGCGCATCCAGAACCCTGTTGTCGGCGACCAGTACTCCGCCCAGCACGTCTTGCACAGTCTGATTGGTGACAGCGGTCATCTCCGCCACCGGCTCCTGCCCGAGTATCTGCAGGGCGCCCTGTATCTGATTGAGGTATCCGGGTACCGATTCGAGCTGCGTCAGGCTGTCGAGGTTGGCGGCAAAGGTTTCGAGCGCTTCCTCCACCTTGGCAAGATTGACGCGGATCTCACCGGCAACCGCCGCGAGCAATTGCTTGAATTCGTTCTCGCTTAACGCGGCACTGGAGATTTCCATGCCTTCCACCGGGAGCGACGCATCCGGGGCATGCTGGCGGCGCAGGCTGGCGATACTATCCTCGACCTGCTTCTTCCACGCCCGGCCCATGCGAGTGAAATCGCGTGAGCTGCTTTCGATCAAAAGCAGTGCGCTGGCCATGGGCATGGAAACCGTCTCGGACTTTTCGATGCGGCCCTGGTCGACGCCGCGGCAGACTTCGATCAACTCGTCCACCAGGGCCTTCAGCACGGCGATATTGAGCATACCGAGAGTGCCGGACATCCTCTTGAGCAACTCGATGAGCGGTTCGAGTGTCTTGCCCTCGCCCGTCGTGCTGTCATCGAAATAGACAGAGAGCATTTCCTG
This sequence comes from Gammaproteobacteria bacterium, assembly GCA_031405715.1. Taxonomy (GTDB): domain Bacteria; phylum Pseudomonadota; class Gammaproteobacteria; order Acidiferrobacterales; family UBA6901; genus JANNJF01. The sequence continues at coordinate 2,422 of JANNJF010000237.1, forward strand.
CGCGCTTTCAATCTCCTTGTTGACCGCGCTCGACACCGCATGCAGCGCTTCCGGCGTCGGCATATCGTAGACTTCGACCGCCGCCTCGCCGGTGAGCAGCGTATCCAGGTCGAATGCGCGCCGTATCTGCCCGACCTTGCCGCCACCGGATTTGGCTTCGCCCAACTGAAACAACATGGCCTTGACCAGCGACTCGGAGATACTGAGCTGTTGCGCCTTCTCGTCGCCATCGATGAACTTCTTCATCATGCGGTCGACGCGCCCGAGCAGTTTCTTGCGCTCGAGCGTGGGCTGCAGATCGTGCGATACCAGCGCATCCAGCAGACCACCCGCTACCCAGAAGAGCTGCTCGATGAACCCGATGTGCGCCTGATGTTCGAGCCTGGACAGAAGCTCCGCCATTTTGCTTAGGTTTTCCTTGCTGTCGGCGTCGCGCAGCCAACCGAGCAGCGCCAGCTGATACTTGTGGCGCAACAACTTTGCGGCAGCGACGAATTCCTCTTCCGAGGACTCGCGTTTTTCGCCGGCCCTGGCCGGCGGGCGCACGGAAAGATCGGGGGAGAAAAGATCGAGCTCGGCGATGGCCGTAGCACCGCGCGCCGTGCGCAACTCGTTGATAATCGGCAACAGACGCAACGGCACGTCCGGCTGATCGTCGGCGAGACGCGCCAGGTAATCAGGCAGTGACAGGATACCGCGTACGAGGATTTCAAATGCCGCTGGGCTGGCTTCGACCTTGCCGTTGAGAATGGATTCGGCCAGGGCCTCATTCTCGCGCGCCAGCATGGCCGCGCCATCCAGCTCCACCATCTGCAGCGTCCCCAGCACCTGATGCAGGTAGGTATTGCAGAAACGTAGACTATTGGTGTCGGAAGGATGTTCAGCAACAGACTCCAGGGCAAGACGCGCCTGCTTGAGGGTCTCGTCTATCTCGGCCTTTACCCAGCCGAGAGTGCCCGAATCAATTTTGCTCATAGTCTTTCACGCACACTCAGCGCAGTAGCGCTTTATAGCGCGGTCCGTGTATCAAGCGGCCGGCAACTTGAAGCCGGCCACCGACGCCTGCAGCTCGCGCGCCAGATCCGACAGCTTGCCAATGGACTCCGCCGTCTGGCGCGTACCCGTGGAGGTCATGGTCGTCGCTTCCTGGATCTGTCCCATGTTCAGGGACACCGCCGTCGCCGTCTCCGACTGCTGATACGCCGAACGCGCGATACCCACAATCAGTTCGGACAATTGTTCGGACACCGACTCGATTTCACCCAGTGCCTGGCCCGCGGCGTCGGCGAGGCGGGTACCCTCCACCACACCCTTGGTCGCCTGCTCCATGGAGGCCACCGCTTCATTGGTATCGGCCTGAATGGTCTTCACCAGGTCGGCAATCTGTTTGGTCGCCTCACCGGAGCGTTCCGCCAGTCGCTGCACTTCGTCCGCCACCACCGCGAAACCGCGGCCGGCGTCGCCCGCCATGGCCGCCTGAATGGCGGCGTTCAGGGACAGAATGTTGGTCTGCTCGGCAATGTCGTTGATCAGCTCCACGATTTCACCGATCTGCTGCGACGATTCGCCGAGGCGCTTAATGCGTTTTGCGGTTTCCTGAATCTGCTGGCGCATACCGTCCATACCCTGGATGGTGTTTTGCACCGCTTCCGAACCGCGTTTTGCCGTGTTCACCGAACCCTGCGCCACTTCCGCGGATTTTTCCGCGCTCAACGACATCTCCTCCATGAGCTTGGCCATGGATTTCACACGGTCGGTGGTTTCGGCGATCTGCACCGCCTGGCGTGTCGCCGCCTGGGTCAGTTCGTTGGCGGTCTGGCGACTGCGTTCCGAGGCCACCGCCACCTGTTGCGCCGCGGCCTTGATACGTACTACCAGGTTGCGCATTTCCTTCACGGCGAAGTTGATGGAGTCCGCGATGGCGCCCGTGATCTGCTCGGTCACTTCCGGCTGAATCGTCAGGTCACCGTCGGCCAGGTTACCCATTTCATCCAGCAGCTTAAGAATGGAGTCCTGGGTGACACGGTTTTGTTCAAAACTGGCACGCGCACGCTGGCGCTGGTCGTTCACCAGCTTCCAGCCCACCAGGATCAGGAAGACGATGGCGGCAAAGGCCGCAATGTAGGTCCACACTTTCTGAGCTTCGCGCTGTTCCGCCAGGGCGGTGTAACCCTGCACCAGTTTCTTGGCCGAATCCAGTACCGGATCCGACTGCTCGAACACCAGCTGGCTGGCGCGCTGTGATACGAACAATTCCGCGGCGATGCCGAGAATGCCTTCGACGTGTACGTTCAGTTCGTCGAAGATGCCTCCGGCCTCGTCCAACTTGCCGCGCACAGTGGGGGGTACGACACTGCGCAATTTGATATTGGTGTCGCGGAACAGCTTGGCGTCCTTACCGAACTGGGCGGCCGCCACGGCGGCCTCCGACCCGCCCTGGGAGAACAGATTCACGTCCTTCGCAATGCGCTGGCTCAACATGCCTTGACGGCCGGCGAGATAAAGCACGTCGCCCCTGAGGCCGGCCTCGGCGCCCATTTCCACCACTTCGTCGGACAAGGCCAACAGCAAGGGCGCTGCCTGGTTAATGCCCACCACGTGATCGCGCAGGGTCAACACAGCCTCTTCCTGACCGAGAATCTGGTCGACGTTCTCGCGCATCACCTTCCATTTGTCCGTTACCAACTTGAGTGCCGGCGCGACATCCGCCGGGCTCTGCGGGATGCCCAGCTTG
>JANNJF010000238.1:0-1678 GCA_031405715.1 Gammaproteobacteria bacterium
TGCTGTTTGTACGAACCATCGTGCTCTTCATCCACCACGATGAGCCGCAGCGCCGGCATGGGGGTAAACACCGCCGAGCGCGTGCCGATGACGATGGCCGCCTTGCCGGAGCGCGCCATGCCCCAGGCGCACAGACGCTCGCTGTCGTTCATGCCCGAGTGCAACACGGCGATGGTCACGGGGAAACGGCGCTGGAATCGCCCCAAAAGTTGCGGCGTCAAACCGATCTCCGGCACCAGGATCAGGGCCTGCCCCCCCTCCGCACGGACCTGGTCGATGGCGTGGAGATAGATCTCCGTCTTGCCGCTGCCGGTGATGCCGTGCAGCAGAAACCCCTGGTAGCCGCCGAGGGACGCGTGAATGGCCGTCACCGCGGACTGTTGCGCCGGGTTCAGTAGCGGCTGGGCGTCGTCGCTACCGGCGGCGGGCAACAAGCAATCGCGCCGCTCCCGGGTGAGCCAACCCTTCTTTTGCATGGCGCTGAGGGGCGCGCGCCAGGCAGGTGTCACCGCGGCGAGTTGGTCCGCATCCAGGCCGTCCGGGGCGGCGAGCAGGGCCTGGAGTAGGCGTCGCTGGGTCACGGCGCGCTTCAGGGTCTCCGGAGACTGCTGCCGTCCGCTGTCCGTTAGATGCCATACGGCCAGGCCCGCTTCCGATTCCGGCGCCTGTCCGCGACGCAACAGCACCGGCAGGGTCGCCTGGATCACCTCCCCCACCGGGTGGTGGTAGTAGTCCGCCGCCCACAGCAAAAAACCGAGCAAATCAGAGGGAATGACCGGCTCGACGTCCAGCACGGCGGACACGGGCTTGAGCCGCGCCACGGGCCAATCGCTGTGTTGGCTCACCTGCAGCACCACACCCACCACCTCGCGACGGCCAAAGGGCACCCGCACCCGTGCGCCCGGTTGGGGGACGGGGCCGGTTTTCGGCGGGAGGTAGTCGAAGCGGCGGCGTAACGGCGAGGGAACAGCGACCTGGATGATAATCGGTGGACTCGCGAGCATGCGCGAAATCTATCATACCCGGGCAACCCGGGGCGGCATTTCGCCCTGCGTGAAACACAGCTGCTCCACAGTTCATGTAGTCCATTACATTGTTAGCTAACTCCTTGTGGAAACAACGAATCGCGGTTATGCACAAAATCTGTGGATAAGTGTGTTAATGAAATCCTGGCTGTCAGCTGTTTCCACCTGAATTGGAGTGTTTGTGTTAGATTGATTATTTTGTAAACAGAGATAAATTTCTTTATTAAACATATAGATATACAACAATCTCAGTGTTTTGTGACGGTTTTATGGCGCCATTAAACGAACAGAGGCTTGCCTCCAAACGTTTGTGAATAAACCACTTGACGCAAGACAAATTATTCAGGTAGCGCTGCCTATAAACCAGTGCCCCAAACTCGTCTATTTAAGATCATGTTTTTGCTGGCCGATCCGCCGATCGCCGACGGGCGGCAGCGAATATGCCCCTGTCCCGATACTTGTTAATATCAAGCGTTCATGCGAAAAACGATCCCCTCGTCACCGGGAGCTATAACATGATCGAACCGCTGATCGCGTCGCACGAAGGTCGCGAGGGTTCGGTCCGGCTGCACCAGGATGCGAGTGTGTTAAGGAGTATTTCGTGATCGACAAAATGGCCATCACCCAGACACCCATCCACGACCTGCTGGCGC
>JANNJF010000239.1:0-1594 GCA_031405715.1 Gammaproteobacteria bacterium
ATGTTCGGCATGTTGACGTCGGTGACCACCATGTCCACCTTCTTGCCTTTCGCCGTTTTCAAGGCCGCCAGCCCATCCTCCGCCTCGATCACCTCGTGGCCCGCCCCTTTCAGGGTGAATGCCACCATCTGCCGCATTGAGGCCGAATCATCTACCGCCAGTATGGTCGCCATGACTATCTCCTGCTCCGCTTGTTATCTGCCCAGTTGCTACTCCAGCCATTCCGTCAGCCTTGCGACGGCATCTCCAACGCTTGCGCGAGTCCCAGCAATGCCGCACAGCGGCACAGGGCCGCCGATGGCTCGTTCCAGGACACTGCTACTCCCCGGCTGCGCGCCGCACGTATGAAGGCGACCAGGAGTTGCAGGGCCGCTGTGTCCGCGCGCTCCACCCGGCGCGCCTGCAGGTTGACCGGCGTGCCGGAATCGAGGGCCTTTTTCAAGGCCTCATGCAAGTTCGCCGCCATGGAGATATCCAGTGATTCACTGCACAGAATGTCAGTCATTATTTCTTTTGCCATTACGCACCCCTGTTGCAACACCGACCATCGAAATAGCCGGAATTGTCTCCGTTTACGGCTATCGGCGTTTGCCGATGAATCATTAAGCCTTTTTGGCTCTCCGCCGTCCGACGGACAGCTGCCGTCAGAATCCAGAGTCGAACTCAGCTCATTCAGGGCAAGGCCCCGCCAGGGACCGGGGGATAATCGACGCACCCAAAGATGCTACCGTCAAAAATCTGTCGATATGGTCGGGTTTATAGGCGGCAAGCATGGGGAGTGCATATCGCATGCCAAGCGATTTCGTCGATGGCGGGATCAACAGCCGGGTTACCGCAGACGACAGGGGGAACAGGTAAGAGTGGGGGATCGGGGCTGCGTAGGCAGGCAAGAACCAAGCTCGGCAGTGGCTTGCAACGCCGCAATCATGGCCACGGACGTATTTTTTATTATTTATATAGGTACAAAATATGTGCCTTTGGTGCAGGTTGGAGCGGAGGCGTTATGCACAAAACACGGCGTTTCTCAACAATCCGCTAGTCAATAAAGGCGCTGACACTGGCACTGAGCAGTTCGATCTCCGCAAGACGCTCGCCGATTTGCCCAGGGGTAATACCGAGTCTGGCGAGTGCCGCCGCGGACAAGGGCGGTATCAGCGTGTCGCCACCATCGCCGATTTCTAGACCGCGCGCGACAATATCGGCGACATGCACCACGTCGACTATTTTCGATGGCGGTGAAGGCTCAGCATCATGGTGCTGTTCGATGGCCTGAAGTATGGTTTGCGGCAGGCGCCATTTGCGTCCGGCCATGGCGCCGACCGTGCAGTGGTTCATGTCCAGGACCGCCTCTTCGGCCTGCCGCAGCAGGCAATCATGCTCATCGCGGTAACGGATTACCGCCGCATAGTCACTGGCAAAATGGATATCCAGCACCATCTTGCCCACGTCGTGCAGCAGTCCCGCGGTGAACGCCGTTTCCGGATCTAGGCCGCTGAAGCGGGCCAACACCTTGGCGGACGCGGCCGTCGCCAGCGCATGGCGCCACAACGCCGCGAGATCCAGACAGTTGGCCTTGTGTGGCGGGAGACTGCCT
>JANNJF010000240.1:0-5717 GCA_031405715.1 Gammaproteobacteria bacterium
ACATCGCGGCGAGCATCCAGAACCGCGCCGCATGCCAAAACCATACGTTCACGCATCGATGAGTTGATGGAAAAACTCGAAATACGTTTTCCCATCTATCTCATGTTCACCAAGAGCGATCTGGTCGCCGGTTTTTCTGAATTCTTCGAAGACCTCAGCAAAGAAGGGCGGGAGCAGGTCTGGGGTGTCTCCCTGCCGAACGCGCCCAATCCTGCGCAGAGTCCGGACTTTGATTTTCTTCAAAATGAATATCACAACCTTATCCGCAGGCTGTACGAGCGGGTGTTGGCGCGTGTTCACCAGGAGCGCGATGTAAATCGTCGCGGCGCGATCCAGGGGTTCCCGCAGCAAATGGAAAACCTGAAGGACATCGCGCTGCAATTCGTGCAACAGACCTTCGCCAAGAACCGCTACCAATACCAACCTTACCTGCGGGGCGTCTATTTCACCAGCGGAACCCAGGATGGTACGCCGATCGATCGATTGATATCGTCCGTGTCCGCGAATTTCGGTTTTGAGCGCGAGGCCGTGCAATCAAAGTTTGGCATGGGGAAGAGTTTTTTTCTGGGAGAGCTCTTCCGGGGCGTGATATTCCCTGAGTCCGAGCTGGTCGGGTCGAATCGAAAGTATGAAATGTTCATCCGCTGGTCACAGCGCGCCGCCTATGCCGGTTTGGCAATGCTGACTGTGCTTCTGATTACCGTCTGGGCGGGGAGTTTCGCCCGGAACGAAGCCTATGTGCACGAGGTGCAAACCTATATTTCTGAATTCAATGCGGAGAAGAGTCGCCTCAGTTCCTCCGCGGACGACCTGCGTGAGTTGTTGCCGACATTAAATGCCCTGGCCAAGGCCAGCGTCGTGTATGACAAGGAATCCCATCCCTGGCTTTCCGGGCTTGGCATGTACGACAGCCGGGTCGACACCGCCGCCGACCAGGCCTATGAAGCACAACTCAAACAGCTCGTTCTGCCGCGTCTGCTGAGGAACATGGAGAGTCGCCTGCGCCAGGGAAATCAAGGCGGAGATCTCTACGACAATTTCACCACCTACATGATGTTCAACAAGGTGGAGCATCTGGACAAGTCACGGGTAAGTGAATGGTTTAACGCCTATTGGGACCAGTCACTCGCGGGGCAGGCCACCCTGCGTAATGAACTCAAGACACATACGTTGGCGTTGCTAAATCTGGAACTGGAACCGTCTGAACTCAATCAGCCGTTGGTGTCGAGCGTACGCGCACAACTGCTGCAGGTACCGGTGGCGCAACGTGTCTATAGTCGGCTCCGATCCAAACCGGAATACGCTACTCGCATCAACTTGCTGAATGAGTTTGGCGAATCCGCGCGTGCCGCCTACGTCAGCAACGACAACGTAAAGCAGCGATTAATGCTTCCGGTATTATTTACCAAGCGCGCCTATGAAGACATCGATCTGTCGCCGCGATCCGAACTATTGGCGAGCCTGGTACGTGAAAAATGGGTGCTTTCCGATGGTACGAATGACCGCGCCGACTTTGTCAAAGACGACCTCGACGATATTTCCAAGGACGTTAAAGACCTTTATCTCACCGATTACCGCAGCAATTGGGAGAATGTCTTTGCCGCGCTGGAGGTAAAACCGTTCGACGATATACGCCAGGCGAACGAGGTGTTGCTGAAGTTCACCGATCCGGTTTCTTCGCCGCTGCTGGCGATTTTGAAGGTGAGTGTCGCCAATACGGCATTGACCCATCAGTTGGTCGCCAACCTGGTGGACGACGCGAAGGACGGGTCTAAAGGCAAGGCGGCCGGACTGCTCGCGGCGCAGGTAAAGCTTAACCAGGTCGATGCGCGCTTCCAGGAATTGAATCAGCAGCTGCGCGAGGCCAAAGACAAACCGGCGCTGATCAATGCCGCGCTGCAGAAGATCCGTCAGATGCAGGAGTTTGTCAACGAAATCAGCATTGCCCCCGATCCGGGAAAGATGGCATTTGAAGCGGCCAAGGCGCGCTATCAGGGTGGTTCGGGCAATGCCATTACGTCGTTGATGGTGTACGGCAAGAGTGCCCCGGACCCGATCAATCGTTGGCTGCAAACCCTCGCCAATGAAACCTGGAAGGTAATTTTGCAGTCGGGCCACCATTATGTAAATCAGGAGTGGAAAAATCAGGTTCAGACCGCTTGCGTCAACGGGCTCGCGGGACGCTATCCTTTCAAGAGTGACTCAAACAGTGAAGTCACGCTGCTTGACTTCACTGAATTCTTCAAGCCTGCGGGCACGATGGATAAATTCACCACTGAATTTATCAAGCCGTTTGTCGACACCAGCGGCAACTGGAGTAATCGCGGCGTCGACAATCACGGTCTTGGCATATCCGGCGGTACGCTTGCGCAGATCAACCGGGCCCAGACCATTAAGACCGTATTTTTCAGTGCGAATCCGTCCGTGCCCAGCGTCAACTTCCAGCTACGGCCGTACTTCATGGAGAAAACGAATGCGCGCTTCACCCTGGAGGTGGGTGAAACCCGCATTTCCTACAGCCACGGCCCCAAATTCTGGTCGTCGCTCAACTGGATCGCCAGTGACGAAAAAAACCGGGTGCGTGTCATCTTCGAGGACCTGAACGAACAACAACACTCCGTTACCTATGAGGGGCCCTGGGCCTGGTTGAGATTGCTGGATAGATCCAAACTGTCCAAGACCTCCGTTGCCAATGTCTACCTGGCAACCTATTCGGCGGCGGACGGTAATCACAGTGGAACTGACTTGGTCAAGGATACGGGAAATCATACTGTGCGCTTCGAGATCAAAGGGCAGAGCGCGAACAATCCGTTAAACAAAGATTTACTCGGCGGTTTCCGCTGCGTCGATGGGATTTAGGTGGATGTTATGAACGCTCCCGGCTTGTATGGAAAACTGCCTACGCATGGTGATTTTATCCAGCGCAATCTGCCGTCCACTTTCGTCAAGCAGTGGGACGTGTGGCTGCAGCACTTTGTGGCCGGCGCAAAAGAGAAAATCGGTGCGGATTGGCTGGACGTCTACCTGACCAGCCCGATTTGGCGGTTTGTATTGTCCCATGGCGTTATCGACGATGGCCGATGGGCCGGCATCCTGATGCCGAGCGTGGATCAGGTGGGCCGGTATTTTCCATTTACCATCGCGGTGCGATTGCCGGACAATCAGAATCCGTTGGAATTTATGTCGCTGCAAACATCCTGGTACACCGTTATTGAGGAAATTGCGCTGCGCGCACTGAATGGAGAGTTGCTCCTGGAAGACCTGGTGGAGGAGCTGGCGGGCGTGGCGCTCCACTCGGAAACGGCTTATGCGGCCACGGGCGCACTTGTGGAGTCCTACTCCATGCAGGTCGACATGGAGTTTGAGGAACAATCGACTGCCGCGGTTTATCCCTGCATGCTGGATGCATTGCTGGTAAAACTGCTGAGCAGTTATAGCCTCTGGAGCACAACCGGATCGGAACGTGTCGCGCCTTGCGTGTTTGATGTTCAAGGCCTGCCCGCCGTGAGCAAACTGCCGGCAATGCTGGATGGCCAGTGGCAGCAATGGGGCTGGACACAACCTTACGCGTTGCAAGCGTGATTACCTGAGTCTTTACCGATGAACAACTTAAATTACGTCAGGTTGCCGCAATGACCGACATTACGGTTAGACGTCCCGTCCAATGGGTGAGCGCCTCCGCCACCGATGTGGGCACTGTGCGCACGGTGAACGAGGATGCCGTCCTGGAGCGCCCGGAGATCGGTCTGTGGGTGGTGGCGGATGGCATGGGCGGTCACGACGCGGGCAATGTCGCGAGCAGAATGGTCGTCGAGTCCCTGACCGATCTGCAAAAACCGGATGCGTTGAACGACTATGTGACGACCATCGAGAACTGCATCCTGGACGCCAACCAACGGTTGCTCGAGTATTCGGAAATCATGCTGGATGGGCGCATAGTCGGCAGTACCTTTATTGGTTTGATGATCTATGGCCAGGTGGGTGTTTGCTTGTGGATGGGTGATTCGCGTCTGTATCGGTATCGAGGACAGGAGCTTGTCCAGTTGTCGCGCGATCACAGTCAGGTTTCCGAACTGCTGCAGGCAGGCGCCATCACGGAAGAGGAGGCGGAGAATCACCCAGAATCGAACGTGATCACCCGTGCCGTGGGCACGAGTGATGAACCGTACATCGATCTGGATGTTTTCGATGTCCAGATCGGGGATACTTTTCTGTTGTGCAGTGATGGACTGTATAATGCCGTCAATAAAGAAACCATCGCCCGGCATTTAAGCAGCAATGATACAGGCGCGATGGTTACCGGGTTGATCGACAGCGCGCTGGATAATGGCGCGTCGGATAACGTATCCGTGATTGCCATTAAAGGTGTCAGGCATTCCATACTAAAGAATGCGACTTAACGGATACATCATCTATTATGAACGAGAAAGATAAACCAGGTCGTAACGCAGTCCCTACGGGCAAACCGGACCCCGCTGCGGCGGGACAAGGCCCTGGGGACAAAACCGTTTTCCGTAAAGACGATCCCACACGGCGTGCCCCCAGCGCCTCAACGGGAAATCCTGCCAGCCCTCCAGCGGCTGACGCCACCAAGATCCAAGTGCGTAGCCCGGGCCATAGCGCTGACACTGTTGTGGGTCGGGCTGGAGCGATCGATTCGACACGCATCAAGCCGGAGCCCGAGCGGAACCGCAGTCCGCAGCCGGACCAGCCATCACCCGGGCATACGCGCATACGGCCTGTTGGGCCCTCGCACTCCGGGGTGCACCCGAATATCCCCAAGGTCGAGCAATTCCAGGTGCTCAAAGGCCGCTTCACCCTGGAAAAGGTGATAGGCGTCGGCGGCATGGGGGTGGTCTATAAGGCCTCGGACCGGCTTAAAGTTGAGGCGCATGATCGCGAGCCGTATGTCGCGATCAAGGTGCTGAGTGAGGAATTCAAGGCCCATCCGGAATCGTTTATCGCCCTGCAGCGCGAGTCGCGTAAGACGCAACGCATGGCCCATCCCAACGTTGTAAAAGTATTCGACTTCGATCGTGATGGCGACATCGTTTTTATGACGATGGAATACATGGAAGGCCGTCCGCTGGATGAGCTCATCAAACAGTACAGCGCGACCGGACTGCCGCACAACGATGCATGGAATATCATGCACGGATTGTGTTCGGCGCTCATCCATGCGCATGAAGAAAAAATTGTGCACTCCGATTTTAAACCGGGGAATATCTTTATCACGGATGCCGGCATGCCGAAGATTTTCGACTTCGGTATCGCGCGCGCGGTGGCCAATATCGACCGGAAAAGCGACAGGACACGCGACGTCACGGTATTCGATGCCGGTACCTTGGGCGCCTTGACGCCAGCCTACGCCAGTCTGGAAATGCTCCTCGGCAAGGAGCCAGACGTCCGCGACGATATCTATGCGTTGGGTTGCATTGCGTATGAAATGCTCACCGGGGAACATCCCTTTAACCGCCTGCCGGCGGATGAAGCGTATAAAAGTGGTTTAAAACCCAAGAAGATCGCCGGTATCAAGCGACGCCAGTGGAAGGCGATCGAGAAGGCGCTGGCCTTTAAGCGTGAAGACCGTTCGAATTCCGTGGAGGATTTCTATGAAGAGATACTCTCGAAGGCCAAGCCATCTTATGTCCTTGCCGCCGCGTTCTCGATAGTCGTGACCATTGCGCTGGCGACCTATTTAATCGTGACTCTCAAAC
>JANNJF010000241.1:0-8219 GCA_031405715.1 Gammaproteobacteria bacterium
GACGACATTCTCCGCAACAAGGAGCAGATCCTCACCTCGACCCGGCAGGCGTAACTATCCCATTGCGCGGGTTTTATTGCTGAAGCGAATGCCGAGACATGGAAATAGTCCTCGACATCGATGGTCATGGCATTCTTCATAGTCGTCCATAAAACGTGATTGCAGATACTTTCATATTCAAGCAGCGCGCCGTTCCAACGCGGCAGGCGGGAGTTGCCGCGCATCCACGGAGGTATTCCGACGGACCTGATCAGGCGCTAGGGAACCCCTGAACAAGTCCCCTCTCCGTGCGATTTTTGCCTCCCCGAAGGGGGCCCGCGCATTTCGGGGGAGAGGGTTAGGGTGAGGGGGACGATCATAGATTCTTCCCTCACCCTGTCCCTCTCCCAGAGGGAGAGGGACCGTAAGCTGATAGTTTCTGCCACTTGTTCAGAGGTTCCCTAGCGTCCGCCGCCGCAGGCGTCAGGGTGCGGTGGAGGCGCCGTGTTTGTTTTTCGCCGGCTTCTTGTCGCCCTTCTCCTGCTCACCACCGGCGATGCGTTGCAAAATGGATTCAATATTTTGCATCCTATGAATGATCTCGCTGAGCGCAGACGCCGAGGGCTCCAGACGATCGAGCTTGTCGGCCAGGGAGACAAGACAGCGACGATTGCTATCCAGCAACTCCTCGAGACTCACGTTGGGGTTGGCGCTAACGACAGTGGGCTTATTGAGCGCACGTAGTTTTATGCGCTCCTGGTAGGGTTGCCACTGCAACTCTTCGATAGCAGTTTTTACCACCGCGGCGGACACCATCTTCATCTCATCGGTATAGGCGCAGGTCAAGGCCGTATCACACAGCGTGTTGATGAGGCGTGGGATGCCGCCGGTATAGGTATAAATCAGCGCAATCGCCTCCGGCTGAAACAGATCGGGATTGCTTGACCCGGCCACGCTCAGCCGATGTGCGATATAGTGGATCATCTCCTCCTGTGACAGTGCCGATATGTGGCAGCGCAGACGCACTCGCTGGGACAGCTGATCCATGTCGGCCGAATCCAGGAGATTGTTGAGTTCCGGTTGCCCCGCCAGTATGACATGCAGAATCTTCTCTTTTTGGGTCTCCAGGCCGGAAAGCAGGCGGATTTCTTCCAGCACCTTCTTGCTGAGATTCTGTGCCTCGTCCACGATCAGGATAAGCTGCTTGGATTGAAGAAAGCTCTCGACCAGAAAGGTGCTCAACATATCGAGCAGCTCGACTTTCTTGGCATTAAACGGGCTGAACCCGAATTCAACCAGCACGGCCTGAAGAAACTCAACTTCATCCAGTTGGGTTTGAAAGATCTTCGCCACCAGGATGTTTTCGTCAAATTCCGAGAGCAGTTTCTGGATCAGCGTCGTCTTGCCGGCGCCCACTTCTCCCGTAACAACCACGAATCCATCACGGTTCCAGATGGTGTAATCCATGTAGGCCTTGGCCCGGGCATGCGACTCACTCATGTACAGAAAATCGGAATCCGGCGTCAGCTGGAAGGGGTGTTCCTTCAGATTGAAATATTCAAGATACATGATCGCCTGCCTGATGTTCCAATTGGGCCAACCTAGTCAATATGAAAAGATATGCTGCGGTAGGCGATGCTCACGATCGCCCTGTTTTCGTCGTAGTTGCGCTCGACATCGCTGCTGTCCCGGTTTGTCCTGCGTGCCTCCAGTCCAAAGACCAGACGCTGGCGCGCACGATAGCTAAAACGTATACCGACTCGTCCATCCCGGTCTTTATCCAATCGGTCGGTATAATGGGTGTTTATGTAATCGCCAAACACCGCGCCCGATAGCGTATCGGTAAGTCCGAATCCCACATCCAGATAGGCCCCGGCCCGATCCTGGTCCAAAGAACCGCCCTCGTAGTCCTGGCGTCGTACGAACAGCCGCAGCCGATCACTGCCATAACCGCGCTGCTGCGTGTAAGTCGCGTCCACTTCCTGGATGCGGTAAATATTACTGCTGCCAACCGTGCCTATGGGTGTCGTCACCGAGCTAACACCCCCGGACGACAGAATGGCATTGGACGTATCGGTGAGCTGGCTATTCACCGCGATCAGCAGATTGGAAGCCACACCCATTCTGAGCGTGTACTGCGCCCGCACCAGATTTGCGTCGATCGCAGCCAAACCATCAGGCACAATACGGCTCTTGCCTAAGTCCAGGGACACCGACGAGCGTGCCGTGCGCCTGGACTCCAATCTAAAAAAAACGTTGTGTAGATCGTAGTCCGTATTAATCTTCGTGTCCTGGAACACTCTACGCGTGGTGTCGTAATTCAAAGACAGATTCGTGGTAGCCGATGCCGTATAGCGCCATCCCACCAGTCCGTAATATCGATTTGAGTCTCGGTTTGGATCGGTGGCCACCACCTGTTCAGCGTTATATTTTCCCGCGCGTAGCGAGGCATTCAGCGTGTTGACCGGGTTAAGCCGAAGGCTTGCATCGGGACCCGTGGAAACAACGTTCACGTTCAGTTGGTTGCTGGGCACATCGGCGAGCAGGACATCCCGGTATGTCTGGCCGTAATAATCCTCCAGCACCCAGGACAAACCCTCCGGCACAATCAACCAGGTGATGTTCGAATTGAGCGTCAGGAGAGTCCGGTCGGCAACGGTGTCTTTTGAATAATCCTCGTAGCGCGCGTCCAAAAAGATGTCCGTCCGCAACGTCTGCGCGGTCGGGTCGCGCAGATACAGGGTCACATCCCCGATATTAATCCAGTCGGATAGCGCATTGGCGCCGACCCGGGTGATGTTATCGCTCTGCTCCCCGCGGTATTCGAGCGAATAACCGTACTCCGCGGCCTGCGACACACCTGGGCTGATGAAAGAGAGGAGGCTTCCAAGCATGGGAGCCCCACATACCCCTCTCCACCAAAAGGACGGCCCTCTCATTCAATCATCTCCCCTCAGCGCTGATGCGTTTTGAGTTATATACGTTTATAGGTAGGTATCAGGCACGCCGGAAACTAGGCAGGCTTGCGTCGCCAGAGCGATTTCCAGAAGCCGGGTGATGGAAGTTGTGGTTCGTTGTTAAACACCACGCCCAGCAGTTTATTTTTGTCGACGGATTTAACCGCTGCCTCGACCTGCGACTGCGTCACTTTTCCGTAGGGTACCACCAGCAACACATGATCGCACATCGCGGCAACGATGGTGGTGTCTGCGGATTCCGTTATGGGCGGTGTATCCAGGATGACATAACGTTCCGGGTAGCGCTGCTTGAGTTGCGTCAACAACTTGCCCATGCGCACGGAGGTGAAATACTCCGCCGGCACTTCGCAGTGCGCCCCGGAGGGAATCAAGCGAAACCGGTTGATGCCGGCCTGGTGGATGATCTTGTCCACCGGCATTTCCTCGGACTCAAGATAGTCCGTCAGCCCCAGCTTGCCATCGGAGGTCTTGGTGGCGGAAAGCTGCGGGTTCTTGAAGTTGCAGTCGAGCAGCAACGCTGTCTTGCTTTCATCCAGAGCAAAGGCAGCGGCGAGATTGCGCGCCACAAAGCTTGCACCGTCGCCGAACGCGACTCCGGTAACCATAATCACGCCGTTACCGTTGAGGCTTTTTTGAACGATCTTGGTACGCAGCTCGCGAAACGCATTGAGCACACGGCCATCGTCCATGTCGGAATGGATAATCTTGTCACGCGCCAGCTCCTCTTCACTGATGGGTGATGTTTCCACCATACGTGCAATTTCGGCACGGGAGTTCGCGCGTTGCGTCAGGCTCGTGGAGGCCTGGCTCGGTTGTGGCGCACGCGCCAGTTGACGCTGGTGCCCATCGGGCGGGGCCCCGCTGCGTGATGCCTTGCTCCCGCCGACTTTCTTCAGTGCGTCTTCGATCTTGCTCACTTTAGAACACCCCTCCCGACTTCAGCGCGGCAATGGTCGCCACGACACCGAAGTTGAGGACAATCAGCAGCGACAGCGTACGCACACTGACTATCGTCTCCCACTTCTCTGCCGGACTGGCGAGGTGAGGAATGACCGCCAACACCTGAAGCTTCAGTTTGTCCGACAGGCTGGAATCCAGCCGCAGGCGCGGGTCAATCTGTTGTTTCGCATACAGCAGCCCGAACGGCAGCAGGACGCCAAGTACCATACCCCCTATAACAAAATGCAGAAAACGCGGTCCGCTGGGATTCTGCGGGATCATGGCGGGTTCGTGTATCCTAAAGGTCAGGCCTTGGTTAGCGATATCCAGATTCATGGAGACTCGCGCATTCTCGCGCCGTTTGAGCAGGTCCTGATAGAGGTCACGATTAACCTGGTAGTCGCGTGACAGCTCCGCCAGCGCCGCCTCGCTATCGTGGACACGCCGACCGCGCGCGGTTGCAGCAGATAACAGCCTTCGATTGTCGCTCAGACGCGCCTGGAGAGTGTCAATCTGGGTCTTGGTTTGCGAAAGCTCGCGCCGCAATTCCTGGAACAACGGGTTGGCCGACATGGCCTCTTCGTTGACGGCCCGGGGGCGGCCCTTGCCCTGCTCCCGCTCGCGCTGTTCGCTGGCTATTCCCTCGCGCAAGTCATCGATCTGATGTTTCAGGCGGACGATGTCGGGGTAGGTGTCCTGATAACTGAGTCGCAGTGTGTCTAACTGCTGCTGCAGCTCCCCGATGCGGGCGCGGTATTGCCCGTCGCGCGTAAACACCGCGGTGACTTCGGCCTCACCCGAGAGCTGCTTTTCCAGCGATGCCTTTTTGGTTTCCGCCTCGTTGAGGTCATTGAGTGTTTGCTGAATTTTCTCGTCGAGGGCATTTATCCTGGTCCCCACCAGGCCTTCGGAGCCAGGTTGCGCATCGAGGTTGGAGGAATGGAAGTCTTTCAATTGCACCTCTGCGTTGACCAGCTTTTCGTGGTATTCCTCGGTCTGCTTGCTGATGAAGTCGTAAGCGTCCTGACTTTCTTTGGCTTTTTCCGCCAAGCTCTCGGAGATGAACAGCTCGGCGATTTTCTTGGTAGTACTATAAGTACGCTCTGCGCTCGTGTCTGAGTACTCGATTTTTATCAGATTCCTGTCGACGTTGGTAATTTTCGTGCGCGGGACGAGCACCTTGGTAATCAGGGCGTCCACCTCTTTCACGCTATGCCCGTCACCACCCAGCCATTCAGTCGATGCGGCCACCTGGCTCATTAACTTGCGTCCAAAAATCACCTCTCTGGCAAGCTTGGCCCGGTCCGTGACATCCGTGGCCACCGCTGTGCCTTTCATCAACGGTTCGATGATGTTTTTTTCGTCCACGATGATGGTCGAGGAGGAGGTGTACTGCATAGGCCAGAACAGACCGCCGCCGAGCGCCAATACATTGACGGCGATAAATATCCCGACCACGGCTCTTCGATAGACGAAGGCCTCCTTCAGGAGCAGGTCTAGGGTTTGGGCATAGGATAGTTGCATAGCTGGACCGTTTTTTCCGTCAGAACAATCTTTCCGGCACCGTCACCACGTCACCGGGGCTGAGGTCGATATTGGTGCTCAGTTTGCCATCGATGAGTATGTCTTCCAGCTTCACCGGGACAATCCGGGTCTTACCATCCGTTTTACGATGAACCTTGGTTCGATTGGGCGCGGCAAACTCATTCACTCCGCCCGACTCCAGTACTGCATCAAGCACCGTCATGCCTTGGCGAAAGGGCATGGACCGCGGCGTGCGCACCGCCCCGGTGACGCGGATGCGTGTCAGAAATTCATGGCTCCGGAGTTCGGCAACGATGACCGCCACCTTCGGGTCACGGATGTAATAGGCGAGTTTCTTTTCGATGTCACTACCGACCTCTTCCGGCAGCAAGCCTCCGGCCTGGACATCTCCGATCAGGGGCACCGATATTTTCCCATCCGGGCGAACCGGCACCAGCAGCGACAATTCAGGATTCCGCCAAACCGAAATTTGCAGTCGATCGTCGACACCGATCCGATACACCTCCGAGACCGGAGTGGACTTGGCCTGCTCTTTTCCCGGACGAACGGCCGCCGGTTTCGAGCTACAAGCAGCGAGTAACAGCAGGACCAGCATCACGACGGTCAAACGAAAACGAAACACATTGCCCCCTTACATCCTTAAATTATTTAAAAACACACGACAAAGTAACCCATCACCAACGGCCATTAAACGCCCGGATTCTCCAGACATCATCTCAGCCAGGTTGACGAGGCCATTCGATGCAACCACGCCGGATTTAATTAGATTCGTTAAGAAAAAAATTGGCGTACTCAGCGAACGTACTGCCGGCCTTACCCCGATTGAAAGACCCGCATTTGAACGATTATCTTACCAGCCAGACGCGCCAATCAACAGCTTTATCCGACGTATCGCATTGATCTTTCATTCTAAAGGAAGAGATAATGAGCGGACAAGGCCCGTGCACCCACCGCCGCCGTGCCTGAACCTCGTTTTTATGCGTAACTCCGCGGCTGAACGGGGCCATGTTCCCCCTTTAGGGGTTACTTGTTCAACCTTACAGCCTGGGCCAGGATAAAGCTGTGACAAATATCACATATAACCGATTAATTTATAAGATGATGTTCAGTAATTGGGTACTTTCCGATGGGAAACCTTCCCCCCAGAGGCCAGTGCGCCCGGGCTACTTAGAAATATGACAAACGACCTATACCGTTCGAGCTATCGGCATCTGGACATTGAACCGGGAAGCTCCTGGCAGGAAGTACGCCAGGCCTACAAGCGTTCAGTGAAAAAGTGGCATCCTGACCACTTTCACAACGATACCAAGACACAATCTATCGCCGCGGAGAAAATTAAAGAGATCAACTGTGCCTTCGACCTGCTATCGGAACACTATCGGACACATGGGGCTCTGCCACTGCCCGGCGCGCCGCCAGCCACTACGCCAGAGACCTGGTCCACCCAACCGCGAGGGGCATATCGCGCATCCGAGCGACCTGCCGATCACACCACAGCCGAAACTGTCGACCACAAAAACCAGCCGCCGGCAGAACAGAAGAAACGCAGCGGCCTTGTCACTCGGCTGGTCCTTGTGGCGCTCGTGGGTTGGTTTGGTTATACCCTGTGGCAAACACCACCCAAGTCGCCGGAACCGTCCGCGCCGGCGTCCAGCGAACTACCGAGCGCAGCCAACCCGGTAATCGAAACGGCCAAGAACTCCGAAGCGGAGCCGGCGCAACCCAAACAATACATCACCTACGGTTCAACCGTCGGCGATGTCTACGCCATACAGGGAATACCGACAAAAACCACGGACAACATCTGGCACTACGGTAAATCAAAAGTCTATTTCAACGGCGGAAAAGTCACGCGCTGGGAGGATGATCCCACGAGTCCGCTCAAGGCCAGTGCGGACGTTGCCGCTGACCGCGCCATGGAGTCGACCTTTGGCATTGGTTCAACCAAGGCCCAGGTGCGCTCCATACAAGGCCAACCTTTAAGGGAGTGGCCCAATGTGTGGGAGTATGGGATGTCCAAGATTTACTTCGAGGGAGACCGCGTCAGCGGGTGGTATGACTCTGCACTCAACCCGCTACAGCTGCGCAAATAACTGCCCGGCATAACGCTGTCGGCCAGTTATCTTCCTTGTCATCCTTCCGGATCAGCGGGCACCCTGTCCAAACAAAATCACCTGCATGGTCTGAAACAGGATAATGAGATCCAGAAACAGGCTGTGATTTTTCGTGTAGTAGAGATCGTACTGGAGTTTTTCGATCGCATCCTCCACCGACGCGCCATAGGGATAGCAGATCTGCGCCCAACCGGTGATACCCGGTTTGACGTTATGCCGGTAGGTGTAATAGGGAATTTGCTGTGTCAGCTGTTCGACAAAAAACGGCCGCTCCGGGCGCGGACCGACAAAACTCATTTCCCCACGCAGGACATTCAATATCTGCGGTAGCTCATCGATCCGCACCTTGCGTATGAACGCACCGATGCGCGTCACCCGGCTGTCGTTCTGGCCGGCCCACTGTGGCGTACCGTTTTTTTCGGCATCGGCGCGCATGCTGCGGAACTTAAGCACCATAAACGTCTTGCCACCCTGACCCACACGCTCCTGATGGTACAAAACCGGTCCTCTGGATTCCAAAGGGATCAACAGCGCGGTAATAAGCATCAATGGCAGGGTCAGAAACAGGAGCAGGCTGGACGCGCAGATATCGAACAGACGCTTGGTCATATCGCGCATCGAGCCCTGGGCGAACCCGTCGGAGAAAATGATCCAGCTTGGGTTC
>JANNJF010000242.1:0-9131 GCA_031405715.1 Gammaproteobacteria bacterium
TACAGCTCACACCAGGTGCGCGCACGCTGCATCGACGGTTCCTTTCACGGAGGGGTCAAAAATCATGAAATACCCTATACTGATGCGGCGTAACGTGCAATGGGTGTGGAAAATGACCCACAGGAATCCGCGTTGAGCCAAACTTTTTAACCTGGAATTCAGGACAGCGGCATCCATTCAGGGTTAGTGCTTCAGCCACATGTCGTACAGCGTCAATACCACCTCAAACACGATCAATCCAACGATATACCACTCCACCCGCAGGGAACGGCGGTTGTGCAGCAGGGTGAGGATGGTCTCGACGGTGCGCGAGATCAGCGCAAGTTTGCGTTCCAGCACGGTGTTGCGCTCGCGCAATTCGTATTCCGTTTCCAGGCGCAGATACAGGCGCTCCAGTTCCGGCTGGTCCCACAGCAGCTCGGGCTTGTCCTGGATCTCGACCCGGCCGATCATTTTATGCTGCACCAGCAGGGTGCCGCCGATGTGGCTAAGGAGTTGTTTGAGGGTGCGCGAACTGGTGCGCTCGTCCTGGATCTGCACCGCCAGGGGCTCCACCACGTCGAAGGCGCTCGCCATGGTGGCCTCGTAGCGCGCCAGCACCACGCTGCGCGCCAGCACGATGGCCACCACCTGCAGGCGCGGAAGACTGAAATCGCTGACACCGATACCCTCGCCTGTGATGCCTTCCGTGGGGGTGGGTGTGATGTACAAGCGGGTTTCCTCGGTCTCCATGCGGCGCAGCGGTTTCTCAACGCGTGTACGCATTTCTTTGAGGAAGGCCTTGGTCTCCGTTTCATCCAGATTGATGAGCACGATGACACCGTAGCGGAACAGCATGGCCAGTCCCGCGGCGCCCGCCGGCATCACCAGCGGACCGAACTCCAGGGGTGTCTCGTACAGACCGCGCAGGTGCAGGCGTTCGCCCACGAGACAGGCGCGCACCGAGATCGGCGCCAGCGTGGGCAGGCGTGCTGCCAGGTCGGAGGATGCGGCGTCGTTCATGCCAATATTTTACCGGCGTCCGCCCCCGAGTATGGAACCGAGTACCCCGCGTACGATCTGGCGCCCGAGGGAGCTGCCGATGGCGCGCGCGGCGCTCTTGGCCATGGACTCCATCATGGAGTCGGGCTCGCGCCCGCGTTTGGCGCTGGCCACGGTTGCCGGTTCGGGTGTGCTGGCGACGCGTTCTGTTGCGCGCTGATTCAATCGCTCATGGGCGGATTCACGATCGACCGCAGTGTCGTAACGGCCGCGTACCGGTGAGCGCGTGAGGTGTTGTTTGCGCTCCTCCTCCGTCAGCGGTCCGATGCGCGATTCCGGCGGGCGCACCAGCAGTCGTTCCACCGGCACCGGACTGCCCTTCTCGTCGAGGAACGAGACCAGGGCCTCGCCCACCCCGAGTTCGGTGATGACTTTTTCCGTGTCGAGCTTGGGGTTGGGACGAAACGTGGCAGCCGCAGTCTTCACCGCCTTCTGGTCCTTGGGCGTGAAGGCGCGCAGGGCGTGCTGCACCCGGTTGCCCAGTTGCCCGAGCACATCCTCGGGGATATCCAGGGGATTCTGGCTGATGAAATAGACGCCGACGCCTTTGGAGCGGATCAGGCGCACCACCTGTTCGATTTTTTGCGACAGGACCTTGGGCGCATTATCGAATAACAGGTGCGCCTCGTCGAAAAAGAACACCAGCTTGGGTTTATCCAAGTCGCCCGCCTCCGGTAGCTGCTCGAACAGTTCCGAAAGCAACCACAACAGGAAGGTCGTATAGAGTCGCGGATTGGGCATCAGTGAGGTGGCATCAAGCACGCTGATGACGCCGTTGCCGGAAAAATCTACCTGCATGATGTCTGCCAACTGCAGCGCCGGTTCACCGAAGAAATGCTCCGCACCCTGTTGCTCCAGCACCAGCAGCCCGCGCTGGATAGCTGCCAGGCTGGCGGGAGCCATGTTGCCGTATTCCTTTTGCAGGTCTTTGGCATTATCGCCCACCCAGGCCAACAGTGACCGCAGGTCCTTGAGGTCAAGCAGCAGCAGGCCTTGGTCATCGGCAACTTTAAAGCAGGCGTATAACACACCGGACTGGGTGTCGTTGAGGTCGAGTAGGTTGCCCAGCAACAGGGGGCCGAGGTCGGAGAGGGTGGCTCGCACCGGGTGACCGATTTTGCCAAACACGTCCCAGAAAATTACCGGTGCGGGGCGCGGCGTGTAATCGTTGATTCCCAGGGCGGTGAGACGCGCCTTGAGTTTCTCGTTGGGGACTCCCGGCTGGGCCAGGCCCGACAGGTCGCCCTTCACGTCCGCCATGAACACCGGCACGCCGGCGCGGGAAAAACCTTCCGCCAGGGTCTGCAGAGTCACGGTCTTGCCGGTGCCCGTGGCGCCGGCAATGAGGCCGTGGCGATTGGCCATGCGCAGGATGAGTTCGGCA
The DNA here is from genome assembly GCA_031405715.1 of Gammaproteobacteria bacterium. GTDB lineage: Bacteria > Pseudomonadota > Gammaproteobacteria > Acidiferrobacterales > UBA6901 > JANNJF01. The sequence goes on from JANNJF010000242.1 coordinate 2,426, forward strand.
CGGTTGCCGCCGCCGAGGGTGATTCCAGTGGTGTTGGTCATGGTGGTTGTGTACCGGTTTATGGTTGCGCAGACTAGCTTAGGGTGTGCGACGGTGCAGAACAACCCCCCGCTGGCGGTCGAAGCGCCAGGTGCTCGCTACCCGTGCATCGATTTGCACCCCACCTATCCAGCGATGCACAGCATTCAGCGTCAGCCAATCCACCTGATGATTTAACAATTGTTTACCAATGGATGTCAGTGCCACCCGCCAATCTTTGGGCTCACCCCTCTGCTTGTCCAGATGCAACGCCGGACGCTGGGCTTGAGCCAAGCCGGACAATACGCTCCAGTAGCCGCTGTCGCCGAGAAACGGCAGGGGTTCGTAATGATTGGTATACCAGCCAAACAGGCGGGCGGCATTCATCTCGCCCTTGTCCGCCAAAATTTTCAGCGTCAGGTGTTCGGTGAGGCTCAATCCGTTTTCCACCGATGGCAACTCCTGGGTGTGGCGTGCTAGTGCGGGCGCCAGGGTGGGCAGCGCCGGTGTGCCGGTGGCGATGAGGTCGCGCAAGCCTTCGGGGGTGGGCGCGGTGATGGCCACCCAGGCCTGGTGGCCGAGGGACAATTGCGCCGGCGTTACGTCGGTAAATTGCCTCCACAGCACACGCAGCGCCTCCGGTGGCAGTTGGCCGATGCCGTTAAAGCGCTTGACTCCGGGAAAGTGGGTAACGCAAAGGAGACGCAGAAGGGCCGGGCGCTGCGCGTCATAACTGAAGAAGTGCAGTAGCTTGGCCAGGATCAGCTGGTCGTAGCTGTCGTGTTCGAGCCAGATAAAAACCCGCGGATAGTCGTGCGCAAGCGCAAGCGCCGCATAGTCCTGCGTCAAGCGCGCTTGCGCCACCGCGTGAGTTACCAGGCCGGCGGTGGCGAGAAACCCGGCGCGCGCGGCGATGAATTCCTCCAGGGAGTCGGTCTCAGGTACCGGCCCTTGCACATAGGGATCGGCGAAGGACAGGAAGTCGCCGTTGAATCCGGCGACAGCCAGTTTATGCATGACGTCGCTACCGCAGCGTATATGCAGGGTCCGCTCCTCCGCGTCGAGGGCGGAGGGCTCGCCGCGCATCAGCGCCCGGCGCGCACTGGTAATCAATTCGATGTGCGCCTTCAGGTCGGTCCATTTAGGGAAGCCCTGTTCCATGGCGATGACCTGTTGGGCATCGTTCAATCGGGGCGCAGCACGCGTTACGCGCGATGAGACTTGGTTGACGCGTGCCAGGGCTGTGCTGTCGTTGACGCGCCAGGCGCGCAGCAGTTCTTTCGCCTGTTTCTTTTGCTGTTCGAGGGAAAGTGGTGTCAGGCTGCGCGGATCCGTGGGTTCGAATTCGGGGTGCGCGGGTGCGCGGGTAGCGAATTCCGTGCGCAGCTCGGCAAGATTGATAATCACAACGACCTCCTTGGTGATCCCGTGCCCGCACGTCAGGATGCAAGGAAATCGCGAAAACGCATCGATGTTTGTTGGGCGCAGCCCTTCCCGCGGGCGGGACGCTGACAAACCAGCGTGGCGGTAAGGATATACGCGTGGCAAGGTGTACGGCAACCACCCCGTCCTTTTTGCGTAAGCGATGGCTTCGCTCTGTGGGGCGGTGGGCCTGTTCCCGGCGGCTAACAGCCGCCGCGTTTAGCGTGTTTTGCATCGAAATCCAGGCTCCATAGATAGATCGCCCCATGATCGTATTCATTGTTGGGGTCTGCGGGGCGCAAGGTCATACAGCTGACTTTTCCGTCGCGTCCAACGCGCCGGTATACGATCAGGCCTGCGTTTGTGGTATAGGTGGACAGCCCGGTGGGCGATGGGCTGGGCGCTGCCGGCGTGAAGCGCTCATCTTTTAGGTTGTTGAACATCACCGAAGGTGGCCGGGTCGAGAAGCTGCGTTCTTGCTGCTGTCGACGCTGGCGCTCGGCGTCAGCGCGCAGGATATCGCGGGCGATTTCCGTCATGGGCATGCGAGGGGGTGCCGCCGCCGTTGCCGGTGACACAGCAGGCGGCGGGTTGCGGTGCAGTACATTAGTGGGTTTGCTGGTGGGTGATGATTCCTCGGCCAGTCTCACCATGAGCGGCCTGTCCGCAGAGGGTCGCGGTACCGCGACCCAGGTCAGTAGCGGGCTGTGGGCCATGAGGGAGGCCACCAGTGCCACGCCGAAGCGCAGGGCTTGGCGTCTACGGCGCGGTCCAACAGGCATGGTGCGTCGCGTTATATCCGTTATTCGCATCGCCTACCCTGAAGTCAAAGACGAGTATTGCCGGACGGGTTTTCTCCAGCGCGGTTTATCCGTTCCGATGTAGGGCGCGCACCCCACCCAACCGGCTATGTATCCCGACTGAGGACATTATTATTAACGCTAGCGACTGCGAACGTTCCGGTGAGGCGTGGAATGGGGTGCTGCCCTGCCACAGTGGTGGGCCACCAGCGGGAGGGGGGAAACAGGCCGTCCTGGCCCGTCGGACATCAACGCATGTAGTGTGAGGCCTTGGCGGAATAAACGGCGGAGCACTCGCTCGATGGCAGGGTGCGCTGCACGGACAGCAGCGAGCCGTCCCCCAGGGAATTTTTGATATCCACGGCGGCCTTGTAGATGCTGCTGGACGTGGGAATGTAGCAATAGAAGGAGCGCCCTTCCGCGTCCTGGCCATAAAAATACAACAGGCCATTGGCGTAGCCGCCGGACCCGATGTAGGTGGTGTAGTTGGTGGGCGTCTGGTTAAAGCGGCTATTAAAGGTGCCGAACATATAGCTGCTATCGCTGGCGATGAGCACATAGCCCGGCACATGATCGCCTTGGGCGAATGCCAGCGACGACAGCGCCAATGCGGCCAGGGCCAACAGGTATTTCTTCATGATAATTCCCCTTAACTTACCATTACTATAGTCATGATTTTAAAGAGAAGGCAAGGAGCCGACCGCTTTTAGCTGTTGCCGGTTGATGGCGCCGAAGATTTTTTCCAGCAGTTCTACCCGCTGCGCCTCGGATAATTGCGGGGACAGTTTCAGCAGGGCATTGTTGTCCGCATCGGTCCAGACACCGACCGCCAGGGCGTGGTCCACGATGGCCATGGTTTCCTGCGCCACCTGGGGATTGGCCGGGGGGCGTGGCCGGGGGGCGATGGCCGCTTCGGCGCCGGTAACCGTCGAGCGCGGCTTTTCCTGGCGTGACTGGAGCTTTAGCAGCTGTTGCTGTTGCTGCTGCAGTTGCTCCACATAGGTCTGGAGTTCGTCTTTTAATATGTTACGGATGGATTCGCGGATTAACTGCTCATCCGGCGGCTTCATGGCGGCGATGGCGGTGGCCGGGTCGATGATGGGCAGGGATCGCTCGGCGCTCGGCGGCGTCTCGGATATTTGCCTCCATAGAAACGCGAACCCACTGATTTGAATGAGAACAATAACCATCAGGAGGATCCGGTGTATCCCGATACGTTTGCGCCCTTGACCCATTTCCGGGGGGCGTGGTGACGGCAGGGGGCGCAGGGTCGGTTGATCGCTCATGATCACAGGCCCAGCCGTTCCCACACCAGGGCGGTGGGGCCGGCGCGGTTCATGGTGTAGAAATGCAGCCCCGGTGACCCGGCGCCCAAGAGTCGGTCGCACAAGTCGGTAGTCACCTCCAGACCGAAGGCACGAATAGCATCAAGGTCATCGCCGTAGCCTTCCAGCCGCTTGCGTATCCAGCGCGGGATTTCGGCGCCACAGGCGTCGGAAAAACGCGCCAGCTGTTTGTAATTGGTGATGGGCATGATGCCAGGCACGATGGGGATGTGGATGCCCAGTGTCTCGCAGTCATCGACGAAACGAAAGTAGGCGTCGGCGTTGTAGAAGTACTGGGTCATGGCGGAGTCTGCGCCCGCATCCACCTTGCGTTTAAAGTTCAGCAGGTCTTGTTCCATGCTCTTGGCCTGGGGGTGCATCTCCGGGTAGGCCGCCACCTCGATGTGAAACCAGTCACCGGTCTCGGCGCGGATGAATTCCACCAGCTCGTTGGCGTGGCGCAACTCCCCCGGCGAGACCGTGCCGGAGGGCAGATCGCCGCGCAGCGCTACCAGGTGGCGTATACCCAAGGCCTTGTAGCCGTCGAGGATGTCGCGCACATTCTGGCGGGTGGAGCCGACACAGGAAAGATGCGGTGCGGCGGCTTGGCCTTGGGCCTGGATATCGTTTACCGCGTCGTAGGTGCCGTCCCGGGTGCTGCCGCCGGCGCCGAAGGTCACAGAAAAGAAGCGTGGCTTGAGCTGCGCCAGCTGTTGCGTGGTGGCGCGCAGATTGGCCCTGCCCTCCTCCGTCTTCGGCGGAAAGAATTCGAAGCTGAAACTACGCGGGTGTTTTTTCTGGCTGTGCATGGTTAGAACCAGTAGCAAGTTTCAAGTAGCAAGTTGCAAGGTAAACCCAGCACTTGCTACTTGTTACTTGCTACTTGCCACTGTTGTTTAATAACGATAATGATTCGGCTTGTACGGGCCATCCGCGGGAACGCTGATGTATTCCGCCTGTTCCTTCGTCAACTTGGTGAGCTTGGCGCCGATCTTCTTGAGATGCAGGTGCGCCACCTTCTCATCGAGGATCTTCGGCAGCACGTACACTTTCTTCTCGTAGTTTTTTGGGTGATTGAACAGCTCGATCTGCGCCATCACCTGGTTGGTGAAGGACGCCGACATCACGAAACTCGGATGACCGGTGGCGCAGCCGAGGTTCACCAGGCGGCCCTTGGCCAGCACGATGATGCGCTTGCCATCGGGGAAGATGACGTGATCGACCTGCGGCTTGATCTCTTCCCACTGGTACTTCTCGAGGGAGGCGATTTCAATCTCTGAATCGAAGTGGCCGATGTTGCACACGATGGACTGGTCCTTCATCGCCAACATGTGATCGTGCACGATGACGTTTTCGTTGCCGGTGGTGGTGACGAAGATGTCGCCCTGCTTGCAGGCGTCGTCCATCAGCACCACACGATAACCTTCCATCGCCGCCTGCAGCGCGCAGATGGGATCGATCTCGGTGACCCACACGGTGGCACCCATGCCGCGGAACGCCTGGGCACAACCCTTGCCCACGTCGCCGTAACCCAGCACCACGCAGATCTTGCCGGCGATCATCACGTCGGTGGCGCGCTTGATGCCGTCGATGAGGGACTCGCGGCAGCCGTACAGGTTGTCGAATTTGCTCTTGGTCACCGAGTCGTTGTCGTTCAAGGCCGGCCACAGCAGCTCGCCGCGTTCCTGCATCTGGTACAAGCGGTGCACGCCGGTGGTGGTCTCTTCGGTGACACCGCGGATACCCTCGCCGATTTTGGTCCACTTCTTCGGGTTGGCCGCGAGGCTGCGCTTGCACAGGCCGAGGAAGACTTTCCATTCCTCGTTGGCGCCCTTGGTGGCGTCGGGCACGGCGGCCTTGGTTTCGTATTCCGTGCCCTTGTGGATCAGCATGGTGGCGTCGCCGCCGTCGTCCAGGATCATGTTGGGGCCGCCCAATTTACCATTTGGGCCGTCCGGCCAGGTCAGCGCCTGTTCGGTGCACCACCAGTATTCTTCCAGGGTTTCGCCCTTCCAGGCGAATACCGGCACACCGGCGGCGGCGATGGCCGAGGCGGCGTGATCCTGGGTGGAGAAAATATTGCACGAGGCCCAGCGCACTTCGGCGCCCAGGTTCACCAGGGTCTCGATCAGCACCGCGGTCTGGATGGTCATGTGCAGGGAGCCGGTAACACGTGCGCCCTTGAGGGGGTGTTTGCCTTTGTATTCCGCGCGCAATGCCATGAGCCCCGGCATTTCGCTCTCGGCGATGGCGATTTCCTTGCGGCCCCAGTCAGCCAGCTTGATGTCGGCGACTTTGTAATCGGTGAAATTCGGATTGACGATGGCGTTCATGTTGCGTGCTCCTTAAAAGAGAAAATTAAGAGAGCGCCGTTTTTTAACTGACGTTCCCTCCGAGCCTGGCAGGTCTGACCTGTCGCAACGCTCCTCGGAGGGCAACGCCTCGCCGCGACCGCGGCGACATGTTACCGGTTTACGCGTGGGCCACGGCCTTGGCGCCCTTGATGCCGGCGGCATCGCGCAGGAGCGCGGCCTTGTCGGTGCGCTCCCAGGTGAATCCCGGTTCGGTGCGGCCGAAGTGGCCGTAGGCCGCGGTCGGCGAGTAGATCGGACGCAGCAGGTCAAGCATTTTGACGATGGCGCGCGGACGCAGATCGAAATGCTGCTGCACCAGTTCGGCGATCTTCGAATCCGCAATCACGCCGGTGCCGAAGGTGTCAATGTGTATCGAGACCGGGCGCGCGACGCCGATGGCGTAGGCCACCTGCACTTCGCAGCGCTGCGCGAGACCCGCGGCCACCACGTTCTTCGCCACATAACGCGCGGCGTAGGCGGCGGAACGATCCACCTTGGAGGGATCCTTGCCGGAGAAGGCGCCACCACCGTGGCGCGCCATGCCGCCGTAGGTGTCGACGATAATCTTGCGGCCCGTTAGCCCGCAGTCGCCGTGCGGCCCGCCGACGACGAACCGGCCGGTGGGATTGATGTGGTAGGTAATGTCGTCGCCGGCCATGTCCGGGGGCAGTTCCGGCTTGACGATCTTCTCGATGATGAACTTGCGAATCGTCTCGTTCGAGACGTCGGGGCTGTGCTGCGTCGACACGACGACCGTGTCGATCCGCACGGGCGTGTTGCCGTCGTA
>JANNJF010000243.1:0-2836 GCA_031405715.1 Gammaproteobacteria bacterium
GCTGCTGTGGGGCGCGCGCGTATTCCGCGGCTGGACGTAGGCTCGGTGAACATTTATCTGGACCAGGTGCAGATTGTGAAGAACGGTGCGCGTGCCGAGGATTACACCGAAGCCAGGGGGCAGGCGGTGATGGCTCAGGCCGAGATCCATCTGCGTGTCGAACTCGGCGCCGGGCAGGCATCTGCGCGTCTCTGGACGTGCGACTTGTCGCACGAGTACGTACGTATCAACGCTGAATACCGTTCCTGATTTGAGTGTCCCCGTTCGAAGCGCGATTATCCGGCCTGCGGGTTGGCGGCTAGCGCCATATAGGTCCGGTGCAGCAGCTCGACAGCGTTCTCCAGGTGCCGCAGGTCTGCATCGTTGACGATGTGGTCATCGGCATGCCGCAGTCGTTCGGTGCGGGTCAGCTGACTGGCCAGGATCTGCCTGACCTCTGTTTCACTCATGCCGTTGCGCGCCATCACCCGCTGAATCTGTTGTTGCTCGTCGGCGTCGACCACCAAAACGCGGTCGACCATATCAATAAGGTTGGCTTCGATCAGGAGTGGTACGGAAATGATGCAATACGCGGCGTCAAGACGCCTCGCCTCTTCCTGGATCGTTTGTCGCACAAGAGGATGCAGTATCGCCTCCAGTTGTTTGCGCTCAGCAGTGTTGGCGAAGACGCGCATACGTAATTTCCGCCGGTCTATGGCCTGGTCGTCACCCAGGATGCTATTACCGAACAGATCGATGATGGGTTGGTGGGCGGGCTGCCCCGGCGACGTCAGACGCCGCGCGATATCGTCGGCGTCGATGACGGGTACAGCGCGTCGCGCAAACAATTCGGCTACGGTGGATTTTCCGCTGCCTATGCCGCCGGTAAGACCTATGCGTAACATAGCGCTTTATGCCCTGTCAGGAAGTGATCCTGGCGTACTGCAGATAGAGAGACGTGATGTCATTTCCCCATAATGCGGCGATCCAACCGGCGGCACACAGAAACGGTCCGAAGGGGATGGGCAGACTGCGGTCGCGGCCGGCGATGAGAATGAAAGACAGCCCGGCTATCGCACCCACGATGGATGAAAGTAGTATCACCAAGGGCAGGGCCTGCCAGCCGAACCAGGCGCCGAACAGGGCCAGTAGCTTGAAATCGCCATAGCCCATGCCGTCCTTGCCGGTGAGCAGCTTGAAGACGTGAAATATCAGCCATAGAGTCAGATAACCCACCGCCGCGCCGATGACCGCGCTGGCCAATCCGTTGTAGGGAAGCAGGTCAAAGCTGTTTAGCACCAAGCCGAGCCAGAGAAACGGCAGGGTGATCACGTCCGGCAGCAGCTGTTGGTCAATATCAATGAAGGTGAGCGCGATCAGTCCCCATGTCAGAAAAATGACCGCAACCGCGGCAAAGGTGAAGCCGAAATGCCAGGCGACAGCGGCCGTTAATGTGGCCGTGAGTATTTCCACCAGGGGGTAGCGCCAGGAAATCGGTGCGGCGCAGGCGGCGCATTTTCCCTTCAGCCACAGAAAGCTGACCACCGGTATATTTTCGAAGGCGCGGATGTGATGGCCGCAGTGTGGACAGCGTGAGCCGGGCCAGACCAGGTTGAAGGTTTCGCTGGCGGCGGCACTCACGTCCGGGACCCCAGCGAGCTCAGCATACTCCTGTTGCCACTGGCGTTGCAGCACGATGGGCAGACGGTGTATGACCACGTTGAGGAAGCTGCCGACGATGAGTCCCACCAAGCCCGCTAAAAGAATAAACACGCTGGGGTTGCCCTGCAGGGTCAGAATCAGGGCCATCGAAGAAGTTTGCTGTCAGCAGCGCGACGCATGCTTGCTCTTGACACCGACTAGACCACCGAGGCCATCTTGAAGATCGGCAGGTACATGGCAATAACCAACGTACCGACGATAATGCCCAGTACCGCCATGATTATGGGTTCGAGCAGGCTGCTTAGGGATGCCACGGCGTTATCGACTTCCTCTTCATAAAAATCCGCGACCTTGCCCAGCATCTTGTCCAGCTCACCGGACTCCTCGCCGATGGCGACCATCTGGATCACCATGTTGGGAAATAGCTTAGTGTTGTCCATGGCGGCCTGCAGTTGCATGCCGGTACTGACATCGGACTTGATCGCCATGACGCCTTCGTAGTACACCTGGTTGCCGGAGGCGCCGGCCACCGAGTCCAAACTCTCCACCAGCGGTACGCCCGCCGCGAACATGGTGGCGAGGGTGCGGCAGTAACGGGCAATGGTCGCCTTCTTGATGATTTCGCCGATGATGGGCGCCTTCAGTGTGAGGCGGTCTACGGTGTGTTGCATTTTTACCGAACGCTTGTAGGAATAGCCGATAAAGAACACCGCGCCGCCCACGCTCCCGAAGATCGCCCACCACCAATCCTGGAAGACCTTGGAGAGTGTCACCACGAACTGTGTTAGGGCCGGCAGGTCGGCGCCGAATCCCTTGAACAGCGATTCAAATTGCGGGATGACGAAAATCAGCAGGACGGCGGTAATGACAAAGGCCACCACCACCACGGCAGCTGGATAGAACAGAGCAGATTTGATCTTGCCCTTGATGGCCTCGATTTTTTCCTTGTAGACTGCGACCTTTTCCAGGATGGCATCCAAGATACCTGCGGACTCACCCGCTTGTACCAGGTTGCAATACAGGGCGTCAAAGTACAGTGGGTGTTTGCCCAGGGCGGTGCTTAGGTTGGTGCCGGATTCGATATCCTGTTTCACCGCCATCAGGAGTTCCTGCATGCTCGGATTCTCGTGGCCCTTGCCGACGATATCGAACGACTGCACGATGGGGATGCCCGACTGCAGCATGGTGGCGAACT
>JANNJF010000244.1:0-5741 GCA_031405715.1 Gammaproteobacteria bacterium
GCGGAGCGACCGGTCGATCCAGAGCGCACCGATCTTTTCCTGCACGCCGTTCTGGCGCAGCCGCTGGCGCAGGCTGGCCTGGGCATCGTCGCAGCCCAGGGCGTTCAATTTATCCCAAACCACCTGGGTCTCAACGCCCTCGGCCACAACCTTCAGGCCCAGGTTGTGGCCGAGCTCGACGGTGGAGCGTACGATCACGGCGTCGTTGCGGTTATTCGCCATGTCCGTCACGAAAGATTTGTCGATTTTGATCTTGGCGACCAGCAACTCCTTTAAATACGACATGGAGGAATAGCCGGTGCCGAAATCATCGATGGCGATTAACAGACCCAGGGCACTCAGTTTCTTGATGCACTCCACGGCGCGCACCGGTTCGGACATGACCGCGGTCTCGGTAATTTCCAGTTCCAGGCACGCGGGCGGCACATTGAACTCCTTTAAAATCCCCGCGACTTGATCGGGGAATTCCGGGTCCTGGATATTGATGGCCGAGATATTGACCGACATAGACAGATCCAGTCCGGTGCGCAGCCATCCCTCGCAATGACGTAAGGCACTGCGCAACACATAGTAAGTAAGCGGTTTGATCATGCCGGTCTGTTCCGCCAACGGGATAAATTTGTCCGGTGCCAGGAGGCCGTGTTTCGGATGCTGCCACCGCACCAGCGCCTCCACACCGCTGATGCGATTGGACTTGAAGTCGATCTGGGGCTGAAAGTACAACACCAGCTCGCCATGGGCGATGGCATGACGCAACTCGCCCTGCAAGGTCTGACGATCATCCGCTCCCTGACCCAGGTCCTTGCTGTACACCTTGTAGCCACCGTGGGTCTGCTTGGCGGCATACATGGCGGCGTCGGCGGCGCGCATTAACTCCTCCGGTTCCTCTCCGTGCTCCGGACACAGGACTATGCCAAGACTGGCACCGATCTCGATCTTCTGCTTGGCGATTTCCACCGGTGCATCGAGAGCCCGCAGAATCTTTTTGGTCGCGGCCACCACACCATCGAGATCGCTCACAGTCGCGAGCAAGATGGCAAATTCGTCACCGCCCATGCGCGCCACGGTATCGGACTCGCGCAGACAGGTGCGTACGCAGTTACCCACGTGAAGCAACACCTGGTCACCGGCGTGATGGCCCAAGGTATCGTTAATTTCCTTGAAGCGGTCGAGGTCCATGATAATCAGCGCGAACGGCCTCTGTTCGCGCCGCCTTACCCGGATCGCCTGCTGCAGGCGGTCGGCAAATAACACCCGATTGGGCAAATTGGTAAGATTGTCGTACAGCGCCTGACGCTGCAGCAGACCCGCCTGCCGGTTCGAGTTTCGGATAACGACGACGCCGATCAATATTCCAAGCACAGTGGCCGCACCACCCAGTAGCAGCATCGTAGACCGCGCCCGCGCATAGGCAGCGGCGGCATGGGCGACACGCTTTTCCGTCTGGCGCCGCTGCAAATCGATGAACTCGTTCACGTGCTGTGCAATTAAATTTTGCCCCGGAATCGTCATGGTTCGAATAGTAGCCAAGGCCTGGGTGGTCTTTCCGGCGAGCGCATCCTCTATTGCTTGTTCTGTTAGAGGCCTGGTCTTGACAGACTGCTCGCGAATCTGGCGCAGGAGGTGTTCTTCTTCCGGCGTCTGCGCAAGCGCTTCTAACTTCTTCCGGCCTTCAAGGAATTTCACACCATACTCGCGCAGACGCTGGGACTCTTCTTCTCGGTCGAAGGGATCCGTCATGACTATCAGTGTATGCATGCTGATCAGCCGCTCGTGCAACGCGGAGTTAACGGAAAACGCCAGTTCCCGTTTTATGATGTCGTTGTCGACAATGTCCTGAAGTTGACGATTGATATCCGCCATGCGGGCGAGCCCCACCATAGTCAAACCGATCAGCAGCAGCAAGATCAGTGAAAAACCGATCTTCAGACCGGTGTTGAGGGACACATCGTTTCTTCTGGCAAACACTGTCACGTTCCTTGGTTATCTATACTTGACACAGAGTATAGCAAGTACGCAACACGCAGTAGACCCAAGCTTCTGACAGCGTGCTGCTCAGCTCACAAGCTGGCGCCGATCACCCATGACATTGGAACACGGCACAATACGACGGCGTTGGCAGCAGCAGTTTCCCCCTCCCTGGCACGCCAAAATCCCCTATTCCCTGCGGACAATGGCGTACCCGACCCACGGAGATTGCCGTGTCGCTTTGCTCCTCGTCATGACGGGGGGCGTAGTTCGTAGAGCGGGCATCACCCACCACCCGGGGTATCGATGGACAACCCTGGTGGGCGATGCCATCCCTACCGGTGTAAGGTCTTAAGTAAGCGCCATTCATGCCAGAGAAGAGTTAGCCGTATTCACTCAGACTCTCTCATCGCCGACATATATTCTGGATTACTCGAAATCGAATTGTGACCTACGCCAGCAATGACCTTCATCCTTGCCACGCCGGGTGCAAACGCGTTGTACAGTGATAGCGTTCTCTCACGGGGTATGATTTCATCGTTTTCTGCTGCGAGTATCAACGTGCGTGTCTTGACCTGCGGCGCATAGCGCCATGACTCATATCGGTCCTGGAGAAGTAGGCCGACAGGGAAATAGGGGAATTGTATTTTTGCCATGTTGACCAGGCTGTCGTAGGGCGTCACCAGGACGATCCGGCTCACCGGCTGAGTAGCGGCCAGGCGTAGCGCGACGCCACTGCCCAGGCTTCGGCCTACCACAACAATGTTGGGATGCCGGGCGCGCACCTTCGTATACAACGCTTGGGCGTCTGAGTGCAGAACGGCTTCCGACGGTTTGCCGGAGCTGCCGCCATAGCCGCGGTAATGCAACAGGTAAATCGCATGGTCGGGAAAGACGTGGGCGAAGTCGGCGAGGCTCTGGGAGACATCTTCCGCATTACCGCCGAAATAGATCAGCGCATCCGGGCCTGCATGCGGTCGCACCGACAGCTTGAGAGCGGCATCCGATACGTTCAACGTTTCGGTGGAGGCGGGGTCGGCTTGAGCCACTTCCGTCGGAAAGTAGATGAAGGACCGCTGGGAGAAGAACAAGTAGAGACTGAGCCCAACATAGGTTGCGGCAATGACGAGAATGGTGCTCAGCAGAAAACTCTTCATACGGCTACCACCTGGGTTTCGATACGACAAGCAATGGAGTCAAACTCAATTAAAGCATCACTGTGACCCGCTTTTGAAGCGCTTAATGTCGCGCCTGTCTTTTTTGCTCGGCTTGCCCTCGCGGGTGACACTTCGTGCCTGCGCCTTCAACTCAAAAGCCAGCGCCTCTCTGCGCTGGCGGCTTTCTTCCGTCTCTCGGTAAAGTTTCTGCGCCTGGGGTGCCGGGCCGCGCTTGTCGGATAGGGCCAACACCTCCACCACAAACTGATACGGTCCCTGCCGAATCGCCACACTATCGCCCACATCCACTGTCTTGGCCGGCTTGACACGCGCCTCGTTGAGCAACACTTTGCCACCAGCCACTGCCTCCACCGCCAGGGCGCGCGTCTTGAAGAAACGCGTGGCCCATAGCCATTTGTCCAGACGTAGCAGTGAAGATTCGGTTTTATTGTTTGTAGAGGACATTGGGCATAAGCGCGCGATCCGGGTCTTGCACATTCATATCTTATAGAATAAGGGAACGGAGGGATATAATATAGAACAGCAGGTAACCTGCCTTATCATTGAATCCTCCGTCCCTAGTCGCCCCCGCGCCCATTTTCTGGGGGATTGCGCGGCAGAACCGCATTTTGACCACAATTGGTATAAAATCAATCCGATGTGGCCCCCAACAGGAGAGGTAATCTCTTATGGATAAGCATCAAGACCCCCTGGAAGCGCTGAACAGCAATCTTCCACTGCGCGACAAACTCGTCCGGACCCATCAGGTCGTGCAAAAACAGATGCCGTACATCGCTCGTATCGCCATCGCCCTGTATGACCCCAAGACCACACTGCTCAAGACCTACCTGCATAGCAGCGGTGAGGATGACCCGCTTTCGGTTTACCAAGCACGCCTGTGCGATGCCCCTTCCCTCGCGAACATCATCAAGGAAGGGCGTCCGCGGGTGATCAACAATATGCTGACCTTCGAGAATCCACGGCATGAGCACACCCAGCGCATCGGGCGGCAGGGTTACGCCGCCAGTTATACGATTCCGATCTTCAGCAATGGTGTATTCATTGGCTTCATCTTTTTCAACTCCTATGAGCCCGACGTCTTCACGGACCATAGTCTGAACCAGCTCGACGTCTTCGGACATATGATCGCCCTGATGGTCATCAATGAGCTGACAGCGGCGCGTACACTGGTGGCGGCCGTTGCCACCACTTCGCATTTTACGCACCTGCGCGATCCCGAAACCGGCAGCCACATCGACCGGATGTCCCGTTATACACGCTTGATCGCCCGCGCGCTGGCGCCACGCCATCAGCTCGCTGACGATTACATTGAAAACGTATTCATGTATTCGCCACTGCACGACATCGGCAAGGTCGCCATCCCGGATCGGATTCTATTCAAGCCGGGCCCCTTGGACGAGGAAGAAAGAAAAGTGATGCATACCCATGCCCACCTGGGACGGGATATTATCGATGATGTCCTGACCAACTTCGATCTGGTTGGTGTGCAGCAGACCGAAATTCTGCGCAACATCGCCGAATATCACCACGAGTCGATGGATGGCCGGGGATACCCCAACGGACTGAAAGGCACGGAGATTCCGCTGGAGGCCCGGATTGTCGCAGTCGCCGATGTCTTTGACGCACTGACCAGCCGACGCCCCTACAAAGAGGCCTGGACCAACGATGTGGCATATGCGTTGCTCAGTGATATGGCCGGTGAAAAACTCGATGCCGAATGCGTGCAGGCGATGATCGAAAACCGTGAGGAAGTGGAGCGCGTACAGAAGCAGTTCCGGGAAGACCTGCTGGGTTAGGAAAGAACAGGGTCAGAGTGAAAAACTTTGTAATATTGGCGTGGCGGCGGATCGTCCGTCAACCCGGCAGGGTGGCGCGTTCGATGGGTTGCGCCGCGCTCCACCTACCCTACGAAGCTAGCCCGCAGCTAGCCTTGTGGCATGGGCATAAAACTTTGTGGGTTGATGTTGTGGGTTTAACATACGAGGGACGGGGTGCGGGTGGTATTACAAACTTTAACATCCCTACCACGGCAACGATAATGCAATACCCGATATCCACACGCTTGCCCCACAAGGAGCCATCATGCGCGCCATGCAATACCGCAACTTCGGCGGCCCCGACCAGATCGTCGCCGCCGAGGTACCGACCCCACGCCCATCAGCGACACAACTGCTGGTGAAGCTGGCGGGCTCGTCCGTCAACCCGGTGGACTGGAAACTGCGCCAAACACAGGGCCTGCTGTACCGGCCGGTGTCGTTCCCCTCCATACCCGGTGCCGACATCTCCGGTGAAGTGACCGAGGTCGGCGCCCAAGTGACGCGCTTCAAGCCTGGCGATAGCATATTCGCCATGGCCAACGTGCGTGTCGGTGCCACCAGCGCCGAGTATGCGGTGGTCGAAGAGCAAGCAGCGGCGCGTGCGCCGGCCAACCTGCCCTTGGCGGAAGCCGCCGCCCTGCCCTTGGCCGGACTCACTGCCCTGCAATCGCTACGGGACCTGGGCGGCATCGCCGACGGGCAACATGTGCTGATTGTAGGTGCGGCCGGCGGCGTCGGTCATTTCGCAGTGCAGATCGCCAAGAGCTATGGCGCCCAT
>JANNJF010000245.1:0-4070 GCA_031405715.1 Gammaproteobacteria bacterium
GAGGGAGGGATCCTCCAGCGGCTTAATGCCGGCCGCGGCCAGCAGCGGCAGACACTCTTCCAGGATGCGGCCCTTGGACAGGGCGATAGTGAGGGTCTCGGCCATGGTTATGCGTCGGCTTTTTTGCCTGCCGTAGCACCTCGGGTCTCGACCACGCGACTGGCGGAGCCGGGTACACGGCGGATGCGCGCGCCCAGGGTGGCGAGTTTCTCCTCGATACATTCGTAACCACGATCGATATGATAGATACGATCAATGATGGTCTCGCCCTCCGCCACCAGGGCGGCCAAGGCGAGACTGGCGGAGGCACGCAGGTCCGTGGCCATGACCGGTGCACCGTGCAGCTGGTCGACACCGCGCACCACGGCGGTATTACCCTCCATCTCGATGTCGGCGCCCATGCGTTGCAGCTCCTGCACGTGCATGAAACGATTCTCGAACACCGTCTCGGTCACCACACCGGTGCCCGTGGCAATGGCATTCATGGCGACGAATTGTGCCTGCATGTCCGTGGGGAAGGCCGGATAGGGTGCGGTGCGCACATTCACCGCCTTCGGGCGCTTGCCCTTCATGTCGAGCGTTACCCAGTCATCGCCGGTTTCGATGTGGGCGCCGGCCTCGCGCAGCTTGTCGAGCACCGCCTCCAGCAGATTCGGCTGGGCGTTGCGCATCCGGATGCTGCCACGGGTCATGGCGGCCGCCACCAGATAGGTGCCGGTCTCGATACGATCGGGGATGACATTGTGATGACCGCCACCCAGACGCTCGACGCCTTCGATGGTGATCTCGTCGGTGCCCGCCCCCTTGACCCGCGCGCCCATGCTGTTGAGGCAGCGCGCCAGGTCCGCCACCTCCGGTTCACGCGCGGCGTTTTCGATCACCGTGATGCCGTCCGCCAGGGTGGCGGCCATCATCAGGTTCTCGGTGCCGGTGACGGAGATCATATCCATGAAAATACGCGCGCCCTTGAGGCGTTTGGCGCGGGCCTTGATGTAACCCTGCTCGATCTTGATCTCCGCACCCATGGCCTGCAGGCCCTTGATGTGCAGGTTGACCGGGCGTGAACCGATGGCGCAGCCGCCGGGCATGGACACCTCGGCCTCGCCGAAGCGCGCCAGCAACGGGCCCAATACCAGGATGGAGGCCCGCATGGTCTTGACCAGCTCGTAGGGCGCACGCAAATCCGAGATCGTGCTGGTATCCGCCTCGATGGTCATTTTATCGCCCACCACCAGGTTCACGCCCATGCGCCCCAGCAGCTCCATGGTGGTGGTGATGTCCTGCAGATGCGGCACATTGCCGATGGTCATCGGACTGTCCGCCAGGATCGAGGCCACCAGCACCGGCAGGGCGGCGTTCTTGGCGCCGGAGACCCATATTTCGCCGCGCAGCGGCACGCCACCGGTAACGATCAGTTTATCCATTAGTCATCCGCTTCGAGCCAGACTGGCCAGGTCGTTAAAAAAAAGAGGGCTGCCGTTGCCGGCAGCCCGTGGTGACCGCAGCGGATCTCCGGCAAAACCAGAGACCGACTCAGAAGCTCAGGCTTTGGCGCTGGCCACCAGCTTCTGCAGTTCACCCTTCTGATACAGGTCGGTGATGATATCACAGCCGCCGATAAATTCGCCCTTGATGTAGAGCTGCGGAATGGTCGGCCAGTTGGAATACTGCTTGATGCCATCGCGGATTTCCGGGTCCGCCAACACGTTGACGCTGGCGAATTCGGCGCCGCAGGCCTGGAGTAACTGCACGGATTTGCCGGAGAAACCGCACTGCGGGGCCTGGGGCGTGCCCTTCATGTAGAGAATGATTCCATTACTGCTAACCTGCTGTTTGATTTTATCCAGTGTACTCATTGCATGCCTCGTTCAATTTATAACTAAAAAAATGCGGAATGTGGCCCGCGGAGTACTGCACGTTCCATAGGCCACCCTAATTTGTCAGCGCGTCAGATGCTTAGGGAAACCCCTGGACCAGTCCCCTCTCCCCCGTGCATTTCGGGGGAGAGGGTTAAGGTGAGGGGGATGATCATCGATTTTTCCCTCACCCTGTCCCTCTCCCTCAAGGGAGAGGGAACCTAAGGTGATAGTTTCTGCCACATGTTCAGAGGTTCCTTAGGTGACGCGGTGCGACCATACGTCTGACAAACTTAACCACCACGCCGTGTCGCATATTCCTCGGGCGTCAGGGTACGCATGGACAGGGCGTGGATCTCGGCCTTCATCTTGTCGCCCAAGGCGCCATACACCAGCTGGTGCTGGGCGACCATACTCTTACCGGCAAAATCGGCGGATACAATAACCGCCTCGAAATGGTGTCCGTCGCCCACCACCTCGGCATGGGCGCCGGGCATGCCGGCCTCGATCAAGCGTTTGATATCGTCGGGTTGAACCATGGGGAGTAAATGCCGCCTGTGCGCTGAATTTCAAGGGTCTACAGGATACGCTGGGGCTGCTGCGCATGAAAGGCCGGTTTGCGGTTTTTTCCCGCACAAGGCCATACATTAACTACGTATTTTATAGCCCCGCGCCAACAGCGTCAGCGTCAGCCACGACAGGCCGAGCAGAAACACCGCCACCACCGCCAGGCTGAACAACGGATGCACATCGGAGATACCGAAGAATCCATAGCGGAAACCGTCGATCATGTAGAAGAACGGATTGAAGTGCGACAGCTGCTGCCAGAAGCCCGGCAGCGAGTGCAGGGAGTAAAACACGCCGCTCAGGAAAGACAGCGGCACCACAATGAAATTCTGGAAGCCGGCGAGCTGATCGAACTTGTCGGCCCATAGACCGGCGATGATGCCCAGGGCCCCGAGGGCGGCGCTGCTGAGCAGCACGAACACCAGCACCAGCAGGGCGTGATCCAACGGCAGTTGCACAAACGGCAGGGCCGCCAACCACACGCCCATACCCACCGCCGTGGCGCGGGTCATGGCGGCGAACACAAAGGCGAGAAAGAACTCCAGGGGCGACAACGGCGCGAGCAGCACGAACACCAGGTTGCCGGTGATCTTCGACTGGATGATGCTGGACGAACTGTTGGCGAAGGCATTCTGGATCACGGTCATCATCACCAAGCCGGGGATAAGAAAGGCGGTATAGCCGATGCCGGGATAGACCTGCACGTGTTGCTCCAGCACGTGGGAAAAAATCAGCAGATAGAGTAGCGAGGTGAGCACCGGTGCCAGCACCGTCTGCATGGCGACCTTGGAAAAGCGCAGCAGCTCTTTGTGGTAAAGCGCCCACATGCCATACAGGTTCATGCCTGGCCCCGGCGCGGCTTTGGGTCCTTATGCGTGATGGCGATAAACACATCCTCCAGATCCGGTTCCTGGGTGTGCAGATCGGTGATCGTAGCACCACAGGCGCGCAGCGCGTCGACGATGCCGATGATGGAGTCGGTGTGACGCTGCAGCTCAAACACCACGCGGTTGCCATCGCGGCTTTTCACCAACGCGTCGACGGCGGTCGGCAGCTCAGCCACCGGCTGGGTGGTGGTGACGCTCAGGGTGAAGGCGCCCATGCCGCGCGCCAGCAGGCCATCCTTGCTATCCAGCGCCACCAGCTTGCCTTGATCGAGGATGGCGATGCGGTCACACAACTGCTCAGCCTCTTCCAGATAATGCGTGGTCAGTACGATGGTGTGGCCTTCGCCATGCAGCCGCTGAATGAACTTCCACAGGGACAAACGCAGCTCCACGTCCACGCCGGCGGTGGGCTCGTCCAGCACCACCACCTGCGGCTTGTGCACCAGGGCCTGGGCCACGAGCACGCGGCGCTTCATGCCGCCGGACAGGGTACGCATGTTGGCATCGGCCTTGTCCTGCAGCATGAGCGCATCCAGCAGCTCTTCGATCCACGCATCGTTGGCGCGCCCCAGACCGAAGTACCTGGACTGGATGCGCAGCACCTCACGCACATTGAAGAAGGGATCGAACACCAGCTCTTGCGGCACCACACCGATGGCGCGGCGCGCGGCGCGGTAGTCTGTGACGACGTCGTGACCGAGCACCGCAACCTGCCCGGCGTCGGCACGCGCCAGGCCCGCCATGATGTTGATGAGTGTGG
>JANNJF010000246.1:0-8765 GCA_031405715.1 Gammaproteobacteria bacterium
GCTAACGGCCAACTCCAATCGCCGTACCGACGCGCCATGCCACCCAGGCGCATCAGTTCCTGATGAAAATAGGCAAACCAGTCGCCATTTGGAGTAAGTTCCTCAATCTGGAATCCACGATGAGGTAAATGATATTCATACCAGTAGCGGCTAAATCCGCTGCAATAATGGTAGGGTGAAAAATGCACCAGAGACGCAAAAGGCGCTGTCAGGATCAGTTTTCCTCCCACCTTGAGCAAACGTGCAAATTCATCGAGGACTTTACACGGGTCGGGAACGTGTTCCAGCACTTCGGAGCAGAGTATGACATCAAAGGAAGCATCCAACTCAGGGATATTGGTGATGTCGCATACCAGATCAATCCGACTAGTATCCCACTTTCCCGTTTGCAAACCATCATTCAACGCGGACACCCCTCCGTCGTACTGGCAAAAATCCTGTGACACGTATGTAAGATGACTGCACAACGGTTGATTGCGTAGCTCACCTGCACCTGCGTCGAGAATGCGTGCGCCTCGTGGTAGTGAAGAAAGCACCTTTTTCAGCCAATGTTGGCGGGTTTCATCGTTAACATTTCTATAGAACATTTAAGGGTCACCTTTTCTTACGCGTCAGCGCATTTTATAAAATTAAACATCCCCAACGCATACTTTTGACTTGCCAATACGGCAAGCTTCATTTCATCCATGGCAGATACGTCAATACTGCCATCTTGGTAAATTACTGTAAGCACAGACAGCTTGAGAGAATTCCTCACAGCCAAACTGATAATAGCGCGTGGATCAAATACACGGTTCGCATTGAATTCGACTCGATCAATTCCGATAGGCACGGATAAGTAAAAAATACCGCCCTCCTTCAACAGGCTGGCCATATTTCCAAAGCCACTCTCAAAGCCCTGGGGATCGATCGGATCACCATACCGCCCCAATCCAAAGTGCTCTAAGGCATGAAGACAGGAGAGAGAGTCGCAATAATCAACCATCCCCTCCACAGGCTTCATAAAATCTGCCTGCTTGAAGGTTACACCGGGTATGTGAGCAGATATCGGCCTGACATCAAACACCTCAATCTCACGAAAACTGGCTACGTGCGCAACAAACCCATCCACACGGGAGCCGATATCCACATGCATTTTTGGATTGGCTGAAAATACCATTCTGGCAACCAATAAATCCTGCCAGAAATATTCATTCTTGGTGGTTCCACTTTCTTCATGCCAATCATGCAGACACGGCATCAACACAAGACGCCCAGCGTAACTCGAGCGAAAATTGTGCAAGTCGCGTGCATAGCGTGGCAGGCCGCGCAGAGAACCTAACATTTTTCTCGGGTCTATACCGAATTGGGAACAGAGCAGCCAGTAGATACGGAGAAGAAATTCTTTCATAGTGGAACAAAAAGCCAATTGTACGTACCTATGTCACATGCCCCATTTTTAACCCAGCGCTCTACATCGGATCTTGTTACCAGTCTTTTTTCCGCGTCACCGGTACGCACTTCATAACCGTTTTGCCAGAACATTTCAAAAGTCGGAAGAAATTTCTGGTTCATTTCCGGATGGTTCAGATTCAGGGTAATCTCCACCAGCCAGATAGGTTTATTTGCTCTTTGCAGAGTATTTTTTGCCCCGAGCAGGACGTTATACTCTGCTCCCTCGACATCCATCTTGATGACGATCCGCTTGTTGATAAAACGAGATCCAAGAATCAGATCCAAGGAATGGACTGGAATACTTTGCTTCCATGACTCCGGTATTTCTGCCCACCCTTTGACGACCGAGGCGCCGGTATTACCGCCATATATTGTGATAATGCCTGATGCTTCTGCGAGCCCGATTGGCCACACCTCGACATCCTTCCAGCCGTTTTCTTCTAAATTACGATATAAAATGCGAAGGTTTTGTGGATGTGGCTCAATGGCAACTACGTGTTTCTGCATGCTCCTTGCCAGACAACTGTACAGACCGGTGTTGGCGCCTATATCTACTAACATGTCTGCTTCTTCAAGATGTTGCTTAATAATTTGTGTCTCTTCCGGCTCGAAACTGCCTAGTTGCATCGCCTCGTCACCCGCGAAGCTGAAGCCGTCCGGGGTATTAACTGACTTGATTCTCTGACAGTGAATTTCATCGCGCGCTGTTCGATAAAGATGGGCGGCAATGGGGATACGCAGCTCAACCAACATTTTAATGCGACTCAAGATACTTCTAGTGGCCATAACTATCTCATCCAGGACTTATTTGTATATTTGGGAATTATTCGGCAATTACAACTGCAAATAAATAGAGCAACGAAGATAAACATAGCGCTATTGTGACGTCCATCAAGGTGGTAGTACATCGTCAAGAAACAGGTTGATATCACGAAAGAGTACGCCTGCAGAGATTTTGAAAAAATAATATACTTCAGGCGTCTGTGATTCTGTCCTTTAAATATCCAGGCATTAAAAAGAGTGATACCAGATACGATCATCCACTACACTTCTGCATGTTCACTACATTTTCGTTTCCGCAAGAATGCGGGTCACCGGCATATGGTGGCAGGTCAGATGCGAATGCGCGGAATTTTCCGCCACACTAGGTGACCTGAGCCTGATCGACAATCATCTCTGCAAATGCGAAAGAACTTGTGAATGCTGGTGAAATGGCATTCAGGACGTGTACCGAGTCTTTGGTTCGTTCAATTATGTAGTCCATTTCCAACTTTCTGCTCTTGACATTGATGAGCTGCGGACGTATCCCCACTTTCGACGTGGGAACCAAATCATCTGCCGTAAGCGAAGGCAAGAGCTCTCTTGCAGCAGTAAGGAAACAGCGCTTGCTGTACTTGGCTATTTCCGTATGCGCCAATAACCGGAAATTGTTACGGTTCTGTAGATACATCAACGCCAATTGGCGGCCAATGCTCAATGCCTCGCCGACATGCGCACCTTGAAGCTTTCCATAGTTCTCCCGTCCAAGAGCCGGTATCGCAGTAGGGCCGACATATACATCACCGCTGATCACCCGGGTAAGATGTACTCCCAGGAACGGTAATGATACATCTGGCACCGGATAGATGTTTGAGCGAACAAGGTGATTTGCACTCTGGCTAAGCTTCCAGTAAATCCCCTTGAAGGGGATCAACGCGTAGTCCTGGGCCAAACCGAAGCGGCGAGCCAATGTGTCCGCATGAGCCCCTGCGCAATTGAAAAGAAAACCATATGCAAGCGTTCCGCGTGTTGTTGCAATCACATTCGAAGTCTTCGGGCCCTCTGCCTGCCAATCGAGAAGAAATGTAACGCCTTGTTGCTCGAGCAACGAGCGTAGTTTTTTGAGAACAGCAACGCTGTCTATTACCGCAGTATCAGGGCAATAAATTGCGGCTGGTCCCACTGCGGCGGCCGGTTCAATTTCGCGCAGATCTTGCTCACTGATACGCTGGGCATTGATGCCATTTTCCCGCGCATTGCACATTAAACGATCAACGATCGGCAATTGTCGTTCTGAAGTTGCCAGAATCACTTTCCCGGATTTAAGGCAGGGAATTCCATGTTCGCTGGCAAACTCGATCAGCCGCGTGGCGCCTCGGGCACAAACCTTGGCCTTCAGCGTGTCGCTGCCATAATAGATTCCACAGTGCAGCACCCCGCTATTTCGCCCACTGGCGTGCGCACCGATGCTGCCCTCCTTATCCAGAACAGCGACACGGGCTGATGGGCTGCGGAGCTTGAGTTCGCGCGCGACTGTCAGTCCGACAATGCCCGCGCCAACGACAACGAAGTCGTAGACAGTTGCTGACATGCAGTTTGTCAGATGTTGCCGTAGCGGGTATTACGGATCATCGTGTAACCCTTGAGCAACTCTTTTATACCAGCATCGAGCGAAAACGCCGGCTTGAAACCGGCTGCTTCAATCTTCGCATTGGAAACAATGTAATTACGTTGATCAGGGTCCTTTCCAACCTGCGCCTCGATGAACACAAAGTCGGGGCACTGTTTTTGAATATGTTCACACAACTCCTTTTTGGAGACATTGGCATCGGAGAGGCCGACATTGTAGGTTTGTCCCTTCATTGTATCGTAGTTATTGATGGCATGCTGGAAGACGCGCGATACATCGCGGACGTGTATATAGTTGCGTTTGAAATGGCTCTCGAACAATACCACGAAGCGATCATAGACGGCACGATATGTAAAATCGTTCACAAGCAGATCAATACGCATCCGCGGCGACATGCCGAAAACAGTAGCCAGGCGGAAGCTGACGCTACTCGGGTGCTGCATAAGTTCCTTTTCAATCCCGACCTTTTCGATAGCGTATTGTGAGATTGGGCGCAGGGGAGATTCTTCGGTGCAGAAATTATTCTTATCACCGGTACCGTACGCACTGTTAGTTGTCGGCATCAGGACGATCTGCTCCTTCGAAAGGTGCTTGAGCATCATGAAGATCGCGTCATGATTCACGGTGGTTGCTCCGACTGGATCCAAACTGCACAACGGGGCACCGACAAGTGCAGCCAGAGGAATGATGATGTCCGCGTTTTTCAACAATGGAATCATCACGCTTTCAACACGGATGTCGCCCTTGACGACAGAGAAGTTGGGATGATGGCAAACGTGGTTGAGACTGGTCTGCTTGAACATGAAATTGTCCAGCACTGTCACCTTGTGACCGGCATTAAGCAGATCCGGAACCATCGTGGAACCGAGATAGCCGGCACCGCCGGTGACGAGAATGTTATGGCTCATTGAATTTCCTTGACTGATTGTTGAAAGAACTATTCGCCGAACATGGCCGATTCAACACACTCGCATAGTGTGTGGGCCAGTACAATATGCAGTTCCTGAATCGTGCTGGTGACCGTGCCAGGTGCGACGATACAGTGGTCGGCCAGCGCCTTGGCGGCGCCACCGTCGTGCCCGCAGAAAACGATACTCGAAACCTGCATGACACGGCATTGCTCCAACGCTTTGAGAATATTGGGCGATCGGCCTGAGGTGGTGATTCCGAGAAATGCATCCTTGTCTGTTGCCTTGCCGGCGAGTTGGCGCGCGAACACCATGTCAAAGCCGTAGTCATTTCCGATAGCGGTGAGTACAGAGCTGTCCACCGTTAGCGCCTCCGCAGGAAGCGGTGCACGATCGCGTGCCAATTTGCTGACAAACTCCGCTGCCAAGTGCTGTGCATCAGCGGCAGACCCGCCGTTGCCGGCAATGTATATCCGACCGCCATGCTTGTATAGATCGATGACAGCTTCTACTGCCTTGGAAAACTGCGACAGTCCATCTGCATCAGCAAGCAACTGATATTTTGCTTGAATGGATGCTTCCAGGTTTTTCTTGAGTCGATCAATCGTACTCAACATGAATCTTGCCCCTGACCCGCCAGCACCGCCGGTGCACGCCGGTAATCATCGGGCACACCGATATCAATGAATGTGCCTGAAAACTCGACGCCGAACATTCTCTGGCCGGAGGCCATGGCCGCTGGGAAGATGTCATCTTCCAGGGAAATTCTTTGGCCTGAGGCGCATCGTCTATTGAGTAATGCGCGCGAGCGAACCCAGTACACGCCCCCATTCGCCAAGCGGTCCAGCTGGCCCGTACCCGAGTCAAGCGAATTGATTTGTCCTCGCGGCGAAACATCCATACCCATGTAGCGCCCTTCCTCGACGGCACGAAACAGCGAGAAACACCAGTCGGCATCGCTCGCCCGGGAAAACCTGTCTAAAATCTTCAAGTCCACGGCAAAATATGTATCCCCGTTCAACAGTAAAAATGGAATATCGTCGGCAACTTCTTCTGCGGCCAACAAAAGACCGCCTCCAGTTCCCAAGGGGGTTTGTTCAACGATATAATCCAGCTTGACACCCTGATAACTATTGCCGAAGTGTTCGACGATCACCTCATGCCGATAGCCCACCGAGAGCACAAATCGGTCCACCCCTTGGGCGATCCAGTAAGCGAGCTGATACTCGAGAAACGGTCGGCCCTTGATCGGCGCCATCGGCTTTGGCAGATCCGGCACGACGCTGCGTAGCCGGGTACCCAGACCGCCGGCGAGCACAATCGCCGTGATCATTATCGTCTCATACCGAGTTCAGAATCGCACAAAGCTCGTCGACTTCCTCAATCCTTAGATCGGGGAAATTGCCGATATAGAACCCATAAAAATGGACGTGCTCGACTTCGGGAAACTCGCGATGATGGCCATCCGGAACAATACCCTTCAGATAAGGTTGGCGGATCTGGTTGCCACCACCCGCGCTACCGCGACGAAACTCTACTCCGGATTCACGCATCTTCTGCATCAGGCGCCGAACCAAGTCGTCATCCGGGCGCTTCAAAATGAGATTGAAGGCGTAATTGCTGGAACCCTCAAGCTTGAAGTCAGTTCGATATTTATTCGCATCGATCTGCTTCAGGAAGCGCAGAAGGTTCTCAGTCCGTCGCTTCACGTTTTGATCCAGTCGCTTGAGCTGGCTGCGGCCCATGATGCCACCGATTTCCGTATTGCGCACATTGTAGGCCGGGAAGGCAAAAATGAAATCTGGGTTCAGTTCTGGATTGTCCTGCTGATAGTCGGCGTGCACTTGCAGGTTATTCGCCTCACGCACCATTCCGTGAGAGCGCAACATGCGTGCTTGCTGATAAACAGTCTCATCGTTGGTGCAGATCATGCCGCCTTCTATTGTGCTCATGTGGTGAGCGTAATAAAAGGAGAAATTGGATATCCAACCGAAGCTGCCGAGTTTCTTTTCGTTATGGGTCGCACCATGCGATTCACAGACATCTTCGATCAGCGGAATATTACGCCCTTTCAGTTCACCCAAAAGATGGTCTGTTAGCCCACTGAACCCTTGCACATGTGTAAGGAACACCGCCCGCGTCCTATCACTGATCTTGGACAGAATTTTGGCGGGATCCATGGCCAGTGTATGTGGGTCGATATCCACGAAAACCGGCGTGAAACCGTTTTGTAGTACCGAAGCAATATCAGAAACCCAGGCCAAAGGTGGGACGATGACTTCACCTCCTTGCGGATGAAGGATCTTAAGAATTGCCATTGTCAATAGATTCGCCGATGCACCGGAGTTGACGAACACACTGTACTTCACTCCTAACCACTCTGACCATTCGGCTTCGAAGGCACATACGTTGGCGCCGTGAGTGAGGATCGGATCGTCCTGCTTCAGATGCTCGATAACGGCGTCCAGATCTTCCCGCAGGATGTTATTTCGCATTAGGGGAAATTTCATAACATTTTCACCATTATTTTTATAACCATCGACTGATCCCGCATTACGCTTGGATAGTTTCAATAAAGCTGGTCACGCTTTTGGTCGCTGCCAGCGCTCCGATTCCGACCTGCTCATGCAAGTCTGTGCGGGTACCCAATTCGAAACGATAGGCACCGTCCACACCGATATTGAGCATACGGGTCTTGAGACCGCGACGGGCGATAAACTCAAACATCATGGCATCTACACCGCCGCGCCCGCGGAACCCCTCTTCCATGGTAACAATACCGGCATAAGGCTCAATTGCAGCTTGGAGCTGATCGGCGGCGAAACCGGAAATATCGAACAGATCAATTACCCCCACCCGAATACCTGTCGACGCCAACATCTCCGCCACCTTGAAGGCGGTATGCACCATGTATCCGGTAGCAACGAAACAAACGCTTCCGCCATGGCGGTGAACATTGAACCCACGATCCAGATCGGGAATTACCGATTCATAAAGAACCGGCAACACCTGCGCATCAAGTCGCAAATACTTAGGTCCGGTATTTTCCAGGCAACGATCGAACAGCGCAGCAGATGCAACATGGTCAGAGGGCGAGTAAATGTGAACATTGGGCAATGCACGCATGATGGTCAGATCCTCGTAGCACTGGTGAGTGGGTCCAGAGACTACATAACTGTAGCCCGCACCGACACCGATCAGGTTTACGTTGATTGGTCTGACCTCGGAGAGCAAGGCAAGATTCACGCGTATCTGCTCGTAGCATCGCATGGTGATGAATGGGGCAATTGCGTATGCGAAGACTTTATAACCTTCAATAGCAAGACCAGCGGAAACATTGATAAGGTTTTGTTCGGCAACTCCGACGTTTGCGAATCGTTCTGGGAATTGTTCCCTGATTCGGTCCAGTACGGGTGAGCCGAAGTCCGCAGTTGTAAAATAAATTCGATCGTCTCCCGCCATCGCCTGACAAATGCGCTCAAGGAATGCATCACGCATCGCAATGGGGCGCACGCTCATTTGGTCGCCTCTAGCAAAGCGTCGAGCAATTCCGGTTTCGGGTTCATTACGTGAGAAAGTTTGGCCTCTTCGAGAGATGGCACCCCGTTGCCCTTCCTCGTTCGCGCAACCAACGCCTTGGGTTCTCCCGTCGTCCGTGCTTTCATGCGCAAGAGCGCATCTTGTACCGCCACCACATCGTGACCATCCACTTCGGTGCAATCCCAGCCAAAAGCTTTCAAACGAGAAACCAGAGATCCATGCGAAACAATATCGTCAGTGTGACCCAACATGCTGATCTGGTTGTCATCGACGATCAAGTGTAGGTTGTCCAGGCGATGATGAGAGGCAAACATAAGCGCCTCCCAATTCGCACCCTCATGTAGCTCGCCATCGCCGGTAACAACGAAAACACTGCGGTCGCTCTTTTTTCCCTTCAACGCAAGCGCCATGCCAGTTGCGACCCCCATGCCGTGACCCAGGGATCCGTTTACTGTTTCATAGCCGGGAATCACTGGATCGGGAATTCCGCCAAG
>JANNJF010000247.1:0-7722 GCA_031405715.1 Gammaproteobacteria bacterium
CCTGGGGGTCGATGGCGTCGTAGACGTAATAATTGGCGCGATTGTTCCGCGTGGTCATGAAGTGCCACATCTTCTGGATAAGGGTATGCGGCGACTGCCATTCAAAATCCTCCTGCGCCTCGTAGTGCAGGAACACCGGAAGTATGGGTATGCCGGTCTGCAGCGAGATATCGAAGGCGCCGAATCGAAACGAGGAGAAAATCCGCCGCCCCTTACACCCGCCCTCGGGATAAAGTGCAATGTTGTGGCCGGCGTCGAGCTGCGCGATGAGCTCTTTCGCCGCCGCGAAGCGCGACTCGCGCGACTCGCGTTTAACAAACAGGGTGCCGGCGGCCTGGTTGATGCGGCCGGCGAACCACCAATCCTTGACCTCGTCTTTCGCCAGGGAGCGCACGTCGAACAACGCAGGCACCCCCACATCCTCAAATGCCGAAGGGTGATTGGCGATCAGGATATAGTGCGCTGGTAACGGCTTTTGGTTCTTCTGATGCAGGCGCAGATCCACGCCCAAGGCGCGCACAAAAAAATTACACCAGATTCTGAATAGCCGATGATAGAACGGACGCAGCCATGACCGTGGCAGGTAGGTCAGGAAGTACAGAACTGCCGTCAGGATGATCAATTCGAACCAGCAGATCAGCAGCCAGGCGATACGGCCAATAGAGTAAATCACTTATTTCCCCCGACGGCGAACCATGGACCCCCTTGCCCATGGGATACAGCGTAAGTATAGGCAAGATGCATGCGTCATGAGCAAGCGGTCATGCCGATGGTTTGCGCCCGAAGGAAAACAGGGTCTCCACATTCAGCCACAAGCCCCGATCGGAAACCAGGCGGCCCACTTCCTCCATGTGTTCCCGCTGAAAAGTGCAGCGCGTGTCCGCTGGCAACTGATCGAGCATGCCGCGCAAACCGCTGTTGTAGACCACCTCCCACCAGTCCGCAGCGCCCTTGAGGTGATAACCGAGGGGCTCGCTCACCACCTCCACATCGGTGAACCCGGCGTCGACCAGCACGTCGCGACACTGTTCCGGCGTGTTCAACTTCGCCGCCGCCACCGGACTCGCACCCGGACAATAGCGCTCGAAGCGTGTCATAAAAAGATCGATCATGGGACGGAACGCAGCCGCGCCAAAGCTGGTGAACATCAAACCACCGGCCGGCTTCAATACACGCTTCCATTCGCGCAGCGCCGCCGGCATGTCGGGCAAAAAGAACAGGCCATAGGAACACACTACCGAATCAAAATAGGCGGAACGAAAATCCAGCTGCATGGCGTCCATGGTATGCAGATCGACGTTGTCGATACCAAACTGGTGGATCTTTTTTTCCGCCTGCTCAAGCATGCCCTCGGCGAGGTCGATGCCGACAACCCTTCCCGCCGCACCCACCGCCTGCGCTGCGGCCAGTGCCACCACACCGGTGCCGGTGCCGGTGGCAATATCGAGTACTTTTACGCCGCGCGCCGGCTTGAGGCGGGCGATCAGTCGATCAGCGGCATAGGGGAAAAAACGCAGCGCCTCTCGGTCGTAACCAGTGGCGATCAGATTGAAAACATCGATGATGCCGCGGGCCTGTCCCGGCGAACCTGGGTCACTTGGGGCATTCATGTTCCCACCCTTGCCCTTCTCCTGGCGTTATTTTTTCGCCGCCAGGCGCGGCTGCTTTGCCGTCCAGTCGTTTATCACCTGGCGGATCAAAGGCATGGCGCGCTGGGTGGCGTCGATGCCCGCCTGCATGCTACGTTTCTTCTGGGTGAAGTCCATCATGGCCACGCCCCCCACCTCCGGCACAATCAACACATCCGCACCCAGCTTCTTCTGTGCGCTATTTTCCTTGAACATGATATTCACCGCCTGCAGGGTGACGTCCACCAGATTAGTGATATTGAAATTGCTCACGTTCTCGCTGATATCCACGGCGATGACGATATCCGCACCACGTTCGCGCGCCACATCGATGGGAATATTGTCCACCACCCCCCCATCCACCAGCAACTTGCCTTGATGTGACACCGGTTGGAAAACCCCGGGGATGGAACAGCTCGCCCGCACCGCGCGGGCGAGGGAACCACGATCGAGCACCACACGCGTCCCGCGATTCAGATCCGTGGCCACGGCGACGAAGGGGATGCGCAGTTCCTCGATGTTCGCCACCGGCACTTTCGTCTTTACAAACTCCTCCAGCCTATCCCCTTTTACCGGCCCCATGGAGGAGGTCAGCAGGACGTAATCCAGTAGATCGCCTTTTTCCAGGGAGAACGCGGTCCACTCCAGCTCAAAGCTGTTGGCGTCATGGGCGTAGATCGCCCCGATAAGACTGCCGACACTGGTACCTACAAGGAGGTCAATCGGGACCTTTTCCTGTTCCAGGGCGCGTATGACACCCACGTGCGCGAAGCCGCGAGCCGCGCCACCCCCTAGTACCAGCGCTATGCGTGGCTTTACCTGGGGAATATCCGCGGGTAACGCTGGCGGCAGGGTGGTACAGGCCGTCAGGCAGGACAGTGTCAGAATGAAGCAAAACAAGGATCGCATAGCATTATGAGGCACAGGTGGAAAATAGGTCTGGAAGTTGCTCAATCATATACTAATATTCTGCTCTGGTAGATGATTTCCACAAACAGCCGAGAAAGGTCTGGCACGAAACACGATGCTCCCTTTCCCGCTGGCGGCTATAGTTAGGGTAGTTGGCCCTATTCTTGCAGAGTTTTTTCTAGAAATCTGTTGTCGTAGGGTGCTCGATAAGACCAGGTCCATGGTATTAGCCAATCACACCAGCGGTTATCGTCCGCCGTGGGTAAACTCATTCGGGGTAGATTAAAAAATGTTCAGAATCGCGCTAGTATTTTTCGTCTTCATGGCCGCGGCACCCGTGCAGGCCGCCGAAACGGAAGACGTGCAAACCAGAATATTCAACTATTTCCTAAAACGCGCGAACGAAGGTGACATGAATTCCCAATTTATTATCGGGTCGCGTTATGAAACCGGCATTGGGGTAGAAAAGGACAAGGCCAAGGCCTACGAATGGTTTGCCAAATCGGCTGCGTTAGGCCACCCCCTTGCCATGCAAAAAATGGAGGATCACCTGCATCCCCCTGGCACAAGCGAAAATACCAGCGCTGATAAAAAAGACAGTGCCCGGCCGCGGACACAGGAAACACGCACCCCGACACATACAGCGACGAAACCCACCAGCAGCCCACGCGTCTCTGTGCCGGCGCCGGTTACTGTCGTCGCGCCACGTCCACCGGCACCGGCCCCCGTAATCACGACGCGTACGCCTGCGGCCAACGTCGCTGTACCCGCGACAAAAGCACCTGAGCCGGTCGCCCCTGTCCCGACTTTAGCGAAAGCGCCACCGGAACCCGTGGTGAATACCCCCGTGGTGAACACCCTGGACATCATCATGAAAGGGGCTTGGAAGCGCGGACAGAGTCCGGCGGAATACCTCCCGTCCGCGAAGACCTCCTGTCTGCAATCGAGCGATGACGAAGTGGTGTGTTTTTCCCAGGAGCTGCAAAGGGCCGTTGGCAATTCGCTGCTGACCTATACCGTCAAGGCAACACTGACCCACTTTGCTAAAGACGGCTCCTTCGACATCAACTATCTCTACAATGTGACGGATATCGGCCAGGCCGACAAATCTGCGCCGAATCAGGACAAGGATGGAGCCTCCGATATCACAGCAAAACTCGGCTGGCAGGAGCCGGCACGTCACCTCGACTGTAAAGCCAGCGGTGAAAAGGCGCTTACTTGCATTAAGGACAAACGCTACAGTCTGCACTTCGCAAAGTGATTAGATTAAGCCCTGATCCATCCGTAGCTGAAAACCGACACAACCGGAGCTAGTCATGCAAAGACTCTATGCACTGCCCGTCATTATTCTGCTTCTGTTTGGTCTGACTGGTGTGCAGGCCGACGAACCTGACGCTGTAGAGGTCAGACTCTTCAAGGTTCAACTGTTTTTGGCGAAGAGCGGTGATGCCGAAGGCCAATATTACCTGGCGGAAATGTACGAGAAGGGCCTTGGTACCCCCCAGGACATGCAACAGGCCCTAGCCTGGTACAAAAAATCCGCCGAACTGGGCAACCCCAAGGCCGAGGAAAAGCTGGCCAACTGGAATAAGAATCAGGAAAACGCCCGCAAGGCCAAAGAGCGCGCCGAGGCCGATGCCAAGGCCGCTGAGCTCGCCAAGGTGAAACAGCAAGAGGAAGCGGAGGCGGCCGCCAAGGCCAAGACCCGCGCAGCAGCGGAGGCGGCACGCAAGGCCGCGGAACAGACCAAGGCCGCCGAGCTCGCCAAGGTGAAACAGCAAGAGGAAGCGGAGGCGGCCGCCAAGGCCAAGGCCCAAGCCACAGCGGAAGCGGCACGCAAGGCCGCAGAGGAGTCGGCCAAGCCAAAAACCACCAGCGCCAACCCGGCAGGCAGCCCCAAAATAGTGGACCCCAAGAACCCGTCTGCGGGACAAACACCCGCTGCCAAGGAAAAGAAACCCGCTGGCGCCACCAGCGCCGACTCCAAGGAAAGCAACAACCCGGAAGGGTTCACCTCCAACCCGTGCAAGGGCCCACAGGCAAAATTTTTATCGACCTGCCGCTGACGCGCCGATCACCCTCACAAAAAAACCCGGCGAAGGCCGGGTTTTTTTGTGAGGGTTGCAAAACAGCAAGCTGTTTGTCTTAAGGAAGGATCAACAACACCTTCACCGATTTGTCCAACACCTTGCCATCCACATAGCCCAGGGCATCCGGGTTCTTCGATACCCAGTCTTTTACCGCCTCATCATCGTTCATTTCTTTTGGCGGCTGGGCCTTGCCGGTAAACAGCAGCTTGGACCAATACGCCTTGAGGGCAGACTCATCTTTGTCGGTAACAGTTTTATAGAACTTACTGCGCGTGACACTTCCTTCACGCAAATCCAGAGCCGACACCGGCGCCCCATTGGGGAATTCACGGGTTTTGCCGAGATAGATACGCGCCAGCTGCTCCTGGGTGATACCGGCCAGTGGGTTGCCTGGGTGGGCGATAACGGCCGTGCCTGCCTGCGCTGCACTGGCTACGCCCAAAAACAGGATGAGTGAAATGAGACTGGACCATCTGTTTAAAGACATTCGCATTTAATGGCTCCTAAAATACTACGTCAAGCGCGACGCCATAGACCGTGGCTTTGTCATTTTCCGGCACGCCGATAAGCAGGCCGCGCGGCTGACCGCTGGCACCAAAAAATTCGCTCGCACCCGCTTCCGTCTTGATCTGCTGGGCCTCGAGCTTAAGCGCAGCACCCGTGCCCAATTCATAGCGCAAACCCAGGGTAACCGAGGACTGTAGTAACGGCGTACCCACATCACCGGTTGTAAACACACCGGAGTTCTGCACATTTTTGTCCAGCTTGGCGTAGGTCACGTTAGGCAGGAATTTACCAATACGATAACCGACGGTGGTATAGAAGCCCTTCTGATTGGGGAAGGCGGCGTTGGCGAAGCCGGCGATCTCACGCTGAAAGTACTCGCCATACAACACCACGTTGCGCCAGTCGAGGGTACCGCCGACGCTGCTGAACTTTACATCGTCTTCCTTAACACCAAAATCGGCCGCACTGACCAAGGTCTGCAGATAGCCTGCGCGAATGGTGAATATATCCGTACCCAGACTCATGTTTACACCCAGCATGCGGTCAGCGGTAAAATCGGCGTAAACAACGGTACCGGCAGGGGGTGGAAGCGGGAACAGCGAAAGGGCCTCCTGCGGCACCAGGGACTGAGCGCCCTGACTGGTTCCATAGTAGGGCTGGAACAGGAAGGTGGCGTTGCCGAAGTTCAGACGCGTCAGTATATCCACGCCATTGATGGTGGAGATGGGGTTGGAGCTGTACACCTCCTGCGGCGGACGGATCCACGGGTAGGCGTAACCCACTTCGATATAGTCGGAGATCAAGAAGGTAGTGAGCTTTACCTTACCCGCTCGCACCGCCAGGGGATCGTTCACGTGATAGGTGACGAAGGCCCAGTCGGCCTTCATGTTGTAGTTGTCTTCCCGCCCGGTAGCCAGCAACTGGCCGGTCACGTCCACCTTCGGGTTCACCTTGGCGGAAATCTGGATGCCCAAACGACTGTCGTTGGAAAAACCGACGTTGTTGCTGATTAGGCCATCCTGGGAAACCTTGCCGCCGCCGGGCGTTACCTGGGTACCGCTGTAGGTGGCGCCGGCCGTTAAAAATCCATTCAGCGTGATGGCCTGAGCGGCGTACACCTCCCCTGCACTCAGGCAAACACCAGCCACCAGGGCTCTTACCAACTGTTTCTTCATTGGGTAGTTCCTCTCGCTTTATTTTATTAATTGCCTGCTTATCCATCGGAATGTGTGGCGTTTTCCCTGTGCCACAACTGCTTAGTCATCAATAACACGTGAAAACACATTCAAAATTTATTATAACCAGCTGATAACTATCTAAACATGAGGCCAGCTTTGGCTTATTCCATCCGACTATAGCGCATACTGCGGCCAGGCTACAACACGCTACAGGCACCACGTTTTTGTAACGATCCTGATAACAGACAAAACTGATCTATGTGTTCCTCCTTTGCCGGTCTTCGTGCATAACCCGGCCGGGAGAACAAAAACGGCATAACCCGCACTTTTATCTCCCTTTACCCACCCGTGACCACCCGCTAACCATTTGTCCGCCACCCTCTGCGGATTGTCCGACACGGGTACCCGTTTTCGAGTTTGCATGCCATAGTTTCCGATAAGTAAACCTAGGGCGAATTCGCACTCCGTTCCCCGGCCACTGACCCTATTTTTTAGCGAGACTGAGGATTTTTACTTGGGTATTTTTTACAAAGACTGCCCCCACTGCGCCACCACGCATACCGCCGCCGCGGACCTCTGTGGCTGTGGCTATGTTTTCAGCGGTGAAAGGCTGGAGGAGCCTGATCTGGCGCCTGAATTGGCCGCCCAGGAGGAAAAACTCTATGAAGCCTATCTTGCTGCCCGGCTGGAGCAGGCGATACTGGAGTCCCGGGACGCCCAAAGAATGGCCAATGTTGATCCGCAAAATCCCCAGAAGGCCCAGATCGCTGCAGAAAAAGCCAACGCCATAACGGTTGCCCAGGTTGATTTTGACGCGCAGGCCAGAAAAACCGCCGAAGCCGTGAAAATGGCAGAAATCGCCAAATCCGCTCGGGCCGCCAAGCACAGGTCCACTGAGAACACCGCGAAGGTTATCAACCTGCATGTGACGACCACCGCCACGCAAAAGTACCTCGGCAGTGCAAACCGGGGTGAAAAACACGAAAAAAAGACGGTAGTCCACGCAAAATCAACAAAAAACAAAAAATCCAGCCATGTCGATCAGCGGAAAAGTCAGGCCAAGCAGGCTGAAGCGGCCAAACGCCTAGCCGAGCAGGCGCGACTCCAGGCAGAACAGGCGAAACAAGCCAAACGCCAGGCTGAGCAGGCGGAAGACGCCCGCCGCCGGACCAAACTGGCCGAGGCGGCACGACTACGAGCGGAACAGGCTGAGGCGGCAAAACAAGCCGAATTGGCAGAACATGCAAAACAAGCCAAACGCCAGGCTGAGCAGGCGGAAGACGCCCGTCGCCGGACCAAGCTGACTGAAGCGGCGCGACTCCTGGAAGAACAACGCCGCGAGGCTGAGCGGGCAAGACTCCAGGCAGAACAGGCACAAAAGGCACAAAAGGCCGAGCAGGCTAAACAGGC
>JANNJF010000248.1:0-3198 GCA_031405715.1 Gammaproteobacteria bacterium
GTTCGAGATCGTTTTGAACGGGATCTCTTTCGACACGAGGTTCACGATCCAACCGGGGAGCATACCTCCCGGATCAGCTTGTACTTGGTAGGTTACCGCCGGAATGCGGCCATAACTCACCTCGCCGGTTTCGCGATGGTAGATCTTGGTGCTCTGGCCGATGTACACACCCATGGAGATCACCGAGCCTTCCTCCACGACCACACCCTCAACCACCTCGGAGCGTGCGCCGATGAAGCAGTTGTCTTCAATAATGGTAGGCGCCGCCTGCACCGGCTCGAGTACGCCGCCGATGCCGACGCCACCGGACAGATGCACGTTCTTGCCGATCTGTGCGCAGGAACCGACCGTGGCCCAGGTGTCCACCATGCTGCCTTCGTCCACGTAGCCGCCGATGTTCACATAGCTCGGCATGAGCACGACGCTCGGCGCGATGTACGCACCCTTGCGCACCGCCGCCGGCGGCACCACGCGGAAACCGCCGTCGCGGAAATTCTTCGAGTTGTAGTCGGCGAACTTGGACGGCACCTTGTCCCAGTAGTTGGTGTAACCGCCCTTGATGAAGCTGTTGTCTTCGATGCGGAAGTAGAGCAGCACCGCCTTCTTCAGCCACTCGTTCACCACCCACTGGCCGTTCTTTTTCTCCGCCACACGCACCTTGCCCGCATCCAGCTGGTTGATGGCATCGAGCACCGCCTCTTTAACGTGGGTGTCCACGTTGCGCGGCGTGATCTGGGCGCGGCGTTCGAACGCTTCAGTAATGATGGACTGGATGTCGCTCATGGGTCGGTTTCCTTAAGGTTTGGCTAGGACAGCGATTCTACATAATTACGCATGCGCCGGGCGGCGTCTACGCATTGTTCCTGGGTGGCCACCAGGGCCATGCGTATACGCTGGCGCCCCGGATTGCCTAAGCGCGTGTCGCGCGACAGATAACTGCCGGGCAATACCAGCACATTTTCCCGCGCGTACAGTTCGCGCGTGAAGGTCTCATCGTCCTGCGGCGTGCGTGGCCACAGATAAAACCCGGCGTCGGGCCTCTGCACGTCCAGCACCGGTGCCAGGATATTTAGTACCGCGTCGAACTTGGCGCGGTACAGGGTGCGGTTGGCCTGCACGTGTTGCTCATCACCCCAGGCCTGGATGCTGGCGGACTGCGCCAGGGACGACACGGTGCAGCCCTGATAGGTGCGATACTGCAGATACGGGGCCATGAGCTCGCCATCGCCGGCGATAAACCCGGAGCGCAGGCCCGGCAGGTTGGAGCGTTTCGACAGGCTGTGAAACACCAGGCAGTGACGATAGTCTTCCAGCCCCATGTCGTTCGCCACCTGCAATAGGCCGATGGGCGGGTGGGCATCGTCGAAATAGATCTCGGAATAACATTCGTCCGAGGCAATGACAAAATCATAACGCTGCGCCAGTCCGATGAGGCGGGCGTAGTCCGCGTGACTGGTGACCGCGCCGGTGGGATTACCGGGGGAACACAGGTAGACCATCTGGGTGCGTTGCCAGATGTCCGGGGGGACCGCATCGAAGTCCATGCGGTAATGGTTGTCCGCCACGGTGTTCAGGAAATACGGCTCGGCCCCGGCGAGCAGGGCGGCGCCTTCATAGATCTGATAGAACGGGTTGGGCATGATGATCACCGGGCGCGCATGCCGATGGTGATCGATGACCGTCTGGGCGATGGAAAACAGGGCCTCGCGCGTACCGCAGGCCGGTAGCACGTGCCGCTCGGGGTCGAGGGGGATGCGCTCGAGGCCGAAACGGCGTGTCGCCCAGGCGCCGATGGCGCGGCGCAGTTCCGTGAGGCCCTTGGTGCTGGGGTAAGACGACAGGCTGCCCAGCTGCGCCGTTATCGCTTCCAAAACCACGGTGGGTGCGGCATGCTGGGGTTCGCCCACGGACAGGCGGATGGGTGATTTGTCCGCGGGTGGGGTGATGCCACGCAACAGCTCCGCGAGCTTTTGGAAAGGGTAGGGCTGGAGGCTCGCGAGGTCCGGATTCATGAATGAGGCTGGGTTCTTGTTAATAAAGAAAGTGATTATACGGTAACACGCGCATGTCCTCCAATCGTACTGTGGGTGTCATACCCGTTCTGAGTCTGCTGCTGGGTGCCAGCCTGTGGGGGGTTATCTGGTACCCCTTGCGTGAGCTGGAGCGCGGCGGCCTGCAAGGGGTGTGGTTGACGCTGATCCTCTACGCCGCTGCCCTGGTCTTCAGTCTGCCACGCACCGCCCGGCATATCCCCGAGTTCCTGCGTAATCCCCGCGACCTGAGCATCCTGCTGCTGGCCGCCGGCTGGACCAACGTGGCCTTCGTGCTGGCGATCCTGGACGGCAACATCCTGCGGGTGCTGTTGCTGTTCTATCTCTCGCCCTTATGGGCGGTGAGCATGGGCTGGCTGATGTTGAAGGAGCGCATGTCGCGCGCCGCCTTCATCAGCCTGCTGTTGGCCATGATCGGCGCGCTCATCATGTTGTGGAACCGCGATGTCGGTTTCCCCTGGCCCCACAGCCGCGCCGACTGGCTGGCACTGTCCGCCGGATTCGCCTTCGCCCTGTCGAATGTGCTGGTGCGCAAGGCACACGAGGTGTCGGTCGCCTGCAAATCGACCGTGGTGTGGGTCGGGGTGGTGGTGGTGGCCCTGGTCATGATAGTCGTGTTCGACCTGCCCCTGCCGCAGGCCCCCATGACGATCTTTGCCGGCGCCTTGCTCCTGGGGGTGGTCGGGATATTGGCGATGACCGTGCTGGTGCAGTTCGGCGTGTCGCATATGCCGGTACACCGTTCGGCGGTGATTGCGCTGATTGAGGTGGTGGCGGGCGCGTTGTCGCAGCAGCTGCTGACGAATGAAGTGGTGACGTGGCTCGAATGGGGCGGTGGGGTGTTGATCGTGTTGGGAGCGTATTTGTCAGCGCGTGCGTCGGTACCGAAGGGGTAGGGTCGGTCCCGCCCCACCTATATATTAAGATGTAGGTTGGGGTGAGCTTGCGAACCCCAACAAATCTGTCGACGCGCTACCGCGCGGCCTGAAAACCTAATTGCGGGTCCCGCCCCGCAGGCGGGGTACTTTCTCTTGGGCAAACAAGAGAATGTACCCCGCCCGCGGGGCGGGACCCGCAAGTAGCTTTGAGAGCCGCGCAGTAGCGCAACGATAGATTTGTTGGGGTTCGCAAGCTCACCCCAACCTAC
>JANNJF010000249.1:0-3722 GCA_031405715.1 Gammaproteobacteria bacterium
CAGATACAAGGTTGAAGATACAAGATACAAGTAACGTCTAACCAAGCCGCCGGATAACAAGGTACTAGATTTTCCTTGTATCTTGCCACTTGTATCTTGTATCTGCTTTTAATTACCAACTGGCCTTGACCACACCCGGTGTTTCGCCGCGCATCATAACTTCGCGCAGCTTGTTACGACCCAGACCGAACTTGCGGTAGAAACCACGTGGACGTCCGGTCAGGGCGCAACGATTGCGGATACGTGTCGGGCTGGAATCGCGCGGCAGCTTCTGCAGCGCGATGACCGCCGCCTGGCGTTCCTGATCGTCCAGCTTCAGGTTGACGATGGCGGCCTTCAATTCGTTGCGACGCAGTGCGTACTTGTCGCGCAATGCCTTGCGCTTCACGTCGCGTAAGATCATGGATTTCTTGGCCATGCTGTCCTCAGCTCTTGATCGGAAATTTAAACGCCATCAACAGGGCGCGCGCCTCTTCATCAGTCTTGGCGCTGGTGGCAAAGGTAATATCCATGCCACGCAGGGCGTCGATCTTATCGTATTCGATTTCCGGGAAGATGATCTGCTCTTTCACTCCCATGGAATAGTTACCGCGTCCGTCAAACGAACGGCTGGACAACCCGCGGAAGTCGCGAATACGCGGTATCGCGATATTGATAAGGCGATCGAGAAACTCATACATACGCTTACGGCGCAGGTTGACCTTGCAGCCGATCGGCCAGTTTTCACGCACTTTGAACGCGGCCACGGACTTGCGCGCCTTGGTGATCAAGGGTTTCTGGCCGCTGATCTTTTCCATGTCGGCCACAGCAAAGTCGATCACCTTCTTGTCGGCCAGGGCCTCACCCACGCCCATGTTCAGCGTGATATGGGTGATGCGCGGGACCTGCATGACGTTCTTATAACCAAATTTGGCCATAAGCTCCGGCACCACTGTCTTCTGATAATATTCTTCTAATCTAGCCATGCCACTTCACCTGAGACGTTAAACGTCGACGACTTCGCCCGTGCCACGGAAGCAACGCACCTTGCGGCCGTCTTCCAGCGTCTTGAACCCAATGCGCTCGCCCTTACCGGAGGCGGAGTTATACAGCGCCACATTGGAAATGTGTATGGGCATCTCTATGTCCATGATGCCACCCGTAACATTCTTGTTCGGATTCGGCTTGGTGTGCTTCTTGGCCAGGTTGATGTTTTCCACCAGCACACGGTCCCGTTCCAGGAGGCGCAGGACGGATCCGCGCTTGCCCTTATCCTTGCCGGTCCGTACAACGACCTGATCACCTTTTCGTATCTTATGCATAGTCGCTACCCTTAACTAACCGCACGCCTGGCCTTTACAGCACTTCCGGCGCAAGAGAAATAATCTTCATAAATTTTTCGGTACGCAGCTCGCGCGTCACCGGTCCGAAAATACGCGTTCCGATCGGCTGGTGCGCCGGATTCAGCAACACCGCAGCATTGGAGTCAAAACGTATCACCGAACCGTCGCTGCGGCGCACACCCTTGCGGGTACGCACGATGACGGCATCATAGACGTCACCCTTCTTCACGCGACCGCGTGGGATGGCCTCTTTGATACTGACCTTAACAATGTCACCAATACCAGCATACCGACGCTTGGAACCGCCAAGCACCTTGATGCACTGTACTGTCTTTGCCCCGCTGTTGTCGGCGACCGACAACATGGTTTGCATCTGGATCATGTCCTGAACTCCGCACTCAAACTCGTCGACGTCTTATAGAACCGCAGAAAGCCGGCTAGTCTACCACCGATTAGGGCCTTATTAAAGCGGCTTGCTTGTTATTCTACGACAGCCTTTTCCAATACCTTAACCAAACGCCAGCTCTTGGTACGGGACAGGGGGCGGCATTCCTGGATCATCACCAGGTCGCCTTCGGCACAATCGTTGTTTTCGTCATGCGCATGCAGCTTGGTGCGGCGGCGGATGAACTTGCCATACAGGGGATGGCGCACCTGGCGCTCAATCACTACCGTAATGGTCTTGTCCATCTTGTTGCTGCTCACGCGCCCGCTGACCGTACACGTTAACTTGGTGTCTTCGCTCATGCGCCGGGTCCCGTTTTCTCATTCATGATGGTCTTGATGCGCGCGATGTCGCGCCGCACCTTACGTAGCTTGCTGTTGGCGGCCAACTGGCCCGTGGCCTTCTGCATGCGCAGATTGAACTGCTCACGCAGCAGCCCCGTCAGCTCAGTCTCTTTGGCGTCCGCCGCCAATGCCCTAATGTCTTTAGCCTTCATCTGATTCCCGTTAAACCGTGTGGGTTATATCATGTGCCGCGAGACGAACGTCGTCCGCACCGGCAGTTTGGCTGCCGCCAGTTTAAAGGCATCGCGTGCCACTTCTTCACTGACACCTTCCATCTCGTACATCACGCAACCCGGCTGCACCAAGGCTACCCAATACTCCGGATTGCCCTTGCCCTTACCCATACGCACTTCCAATGGCTTCTTGGAAATCGGCTTGTCCGGGAAAAGGCGTATCCATACACGCCCGCCGCGCTTGATGGAGCGGGTCAGGGCACGCCGTGCCGCCTCAATCTGGCGCGCCGTGACGCGACCACGGGTGGTGGCCTTCAGGCCAAACTCACCGAAGCTGACTTTGTTGCCGCGCTGCGCCAGACCGCGATTGCGGCCCTTGTGCATCTTGCGAAACTTGGTTCTTTTAGGCTGTAACATCTTAAGTATTCCCCGTTAAATCGGCAGTGGCCTTCATGGTCACGTCCGTCACTCAGGCCGTGGCCTTCTTGGCTAAGTCCGGCTCGTTTTGCGCCTGATCGTCTTTATTGAATTTTTCACCCTTGAAGATCCACACCTTGACGCCAATGACGCCGTAGGTGGTGTGGGCCTCGGAGGCGCCGTAGTCGATATCGGCACGCAGGGTATGCAAGGGCACGCGGCCTTCGCGATACCACTCGGTGCGCGCGATTTCGGATCCGTTCAGGCGACCGGCACACATGATCTTGATGCCCAGGGCCCCAAGACGCATGGAGTTGGTGACGGCGCGCTTCATGGCGCGGCGGAACATGATACGTTTTTCCAGCTGCTGGCAGATGTTCTCCGCCACCAGCAGTGCGTCCAGCTCCGGCTTGCGGATCTCTTCGATAGCGATGTGCACCTGCTGGCCGGCCTTGCGGGTCAGCTCCTGGCGCAGCTTCTCGATATCCTCACCTTTCTTGCCAATGACGATACCAGGGCGTGCGGTATGCACGGTGACATTGATGTTCTGCGCCGGCCGCTCGATGGTGATGGTGCTGATGGCGGCATGGCCGAGTTTCTTCTTCAACTCGGCGCGCAACATCAGGTCGGAAACCAGGTTCGCGGAGTAATGCTTGGAACCGGAATACCATTTGGCGGTCCAGTCGCGGATCACGCCTACGCGGAAACCAATCGGGTTGATCTTCTGACCCATTTACTTACCCTCTCTCTTGGCAGTGCCC
The DNA here is from genome assembly GCA_031405715.1 of Gammaproteobacteria bacterium. Taxonomy (GTDB): domain Bacteria; phylum Pseudomonadota; class Gammaproteobacteria; order Acidiferrobacterales; family UBA6901; genus JANNJF01. The sequence goes on from JANNJF010000249.1 coordinate 3,463, forward strand.
GACTTCTTGGCGCTGCCGGATTTGCCTGACTTCTTGGCATCGCTGACCGTTACGGTGATATGACTGGTGCGCTTAAGGATACGGGCGCCACGGCCTTTGGCACGCGCCTGAAAACGCTTAAGCATCGGGCCTTCGTCGATCTGGATGGTGGCGACGTTCAACTCGTCCACGTCAGCGCCTTCGTTGTGTTCGGCGTTGGCGATGGCGGACTCCAGCACCTTCTTCACCGGCTTGGCGGCCTTGCGCGTGCTGAACTGCAG
>JANNJF010000250.1:0-5838 GCA_031405715.1 Gammaproteobacteria bacterium
GGCCGTCCCGCTGGAACCAGGCACTGTCTACCCCGGCGGCCTCAATGCCTTGCCCAATGGCCCCTTCCCGGCGGCCGGCCTTGTCGCAAGCATCGAGGACCAGTTGCCCACGGAAGCCGATAGGTGTATTTTTTATGGTCGGCCCAAGCGGGGTAGGAAAGACAGAAACTGCACTGGCACTGGCCGATATGCTTTACGGTGGTGAACAGAATATCACGACCATCAACATGTCGGAATTCAAAGAAGAACATAAGGTTTCAATGTTACTTGGATCGCCGCCGGGCTATGTCGGCTATGGCGAGGGCGGTGTGCTTACCGAGGCTGTGCGTCGAAAACCACACAGCGTATTACTGCTGGATGAAATGGAAAAAGCACATCCAGGGGTACAGGACATCTTCTACAACCTGTTCGACAAGGGAACAATCAAAGACGGTGAAGGCCGCGATATTGATTTTCGCAATACCATCATCATCATGACATCGAATGCCGGCGAAGAGCATATCCGCGCGATGTGCGAAGCCAGCGAGGAATTGCCGACCCCTGACGTTTTACTCGACAATTTCCGCCCGCAATTGCTCAACTACTTTAAACCGGCTTTTCTCGGGCGAACCATGGTGGTGCCATACTATCCGTTGAATGATGAGAACCTTCTCAAGATCTGCCAATTAAATATGAAGAGAATTGAAAAAAGAGTGCGCGAACATTACAATTCACTTTTCACCTATGACGAAGAAGTGCTCCTGCACATCGTCGCTCGTTGCCAGGAAGTCGATACCGGTGCACGCAACATCGAGAACATACTGACCCGAACACTGCTCCCGGCACTCGCAACCGAATGTCTGTCAAAAATGGCCAGCGCTGATGAGATCTCAAGCATACATATCGCTGTCACAGGGGATGGTCAGTTTACCTATGCAATTGCGTAGGAATGTCCCTGCACAATCGGTCTGTCAACTCGAACGCGGCTGAAAATAACGCTGTGTAGCTTCTATTGAAATGACGCGGTGAGCGTCCCGAGGAGCAGCGATATGCCCCACAAGCCAGGTTCAACCTATAGCAATTTGTAATTGGTACATTTACGTTAATGAATATATCCATAAAGAAAGCGGGACTCTATAGCATAGTGACGTGTTTATTCATATTCACTTCGCTTACGGCTGTCGCTGACATTCAGAAGAATGTTGCCACAACGGATGCTGAACTGGAGTCGCTCGATCACCGGTTTCACCAATTCTCTATGCACTTCTATCCTAAGTTAGTCCGTTTCGATAAATATAAAAAAATAAGCACCATTGGTTCGCTTGCGCAGACTATCGACCACTATCGCAGCCAGAATCAGCCGATACAGGCCGCCGCTACCGTTATAAATAACCTGGCGCTGGTGGAAAAATATATTGATAGCGCCCCTATCATCAATATCAGTGGATTATTGCTGGAAACCAACGATTGGAATACGGCCTCTCAGTTATACAAGAAGGTTAAGGCACAGGGCGACAAGTCTCTTGTATCCAATGTCTCGCTGTCATTTGCGAAATATTATTTTTCCCGTAATCAATGGAAAAAGACGATCGACATAGTAGAGTCCATCCGCAGCGACCTGCCTCCCGAGGATTATCATAACGCTCTGCTCATGCACGGCATATCATTGCAACGGTTACAGAAACACCGGGCGGCACTGACACCATACGCCAAGATTCCAACAACTTCGCGATATTACGCCGCCGCTAGACTCAATATGGCCGTTGCGAATATACGCCAAGACTGGTGGACTGATGCGCACATTATTATCAATGATCTGATTAACGATCGAAATCGTGTCGGCAACGACGCACTCACGGATCGCTTATACACCGTGCTGGGCTATTCACTTCTGCAGCAGCAATACTTCCGAAATTCACGTGACGCATTCAGAAATGTAAGTCTCGATGGGCCATACACCAACAAGGCCCTGCTCGGTATTGGCCTGAGTGCCGCCTACCAGGAAGATTATATTGGCGCGCTTAATGCCATAAGGATACTCAAGGACAAGAAAAGCCATGACTTGCCAGTTGATGAAGCCAATTTACTTATGCCGTATTTCTACGAAAGGTTACAACAACAGACAACCGCCAGTGCCGGTTATCTTGAGGCCATTAAATACTACGAGACCAGGACCAGTAGTATAAAAAGCGCCATGCAGATTGATTCAGCATTCATCAAAAAGCAGCTGACCATCGGCAGCTCCAGTACGGTAGCAATAAACGGTGAGGTTGTGGATTTGGGGGAGAAATTGCCAGAATTCTTTTTCGAGAATATTCGATTGTTCGCTTTATTCCAGGCGCACGTAGATCGGATGGGTGACGTCACCCTTCTGCGTGAGTACAATGCCCTTAACAATGAGTATAATAAGGTCATACAGAAGGTCACGCAGATAATTTTGGACGAAAAATCATCTTATCTCACTCACTACATGAATCAATCCAGGTACGGCTTGGCCAGAATGCAAGACAATGACGCAAGCATCCCGCAATAACCCGCAATGAGACACTACATCCTTGCAGCATCTGTTTTTACCCTGATGTCATGCAGCACCGCTGTTAAACATAACACGCTGCGTGATATCGATTTCTCTGGAAAGAAACAGGCTAATTCTGGCGTATTTTTGCCTCCCAAGAATCCGGAGGACATCAGGAATGCCTACCTGGACTACTTAAAGCACGCCACAAAGGACGAAAAATCACGTATTGACGCGCTGCATCGGCTGGCGCAACTTGAGTTCGAATTGAGTGAGGCCCATAACAAGGAAACGCACAGTAGCGCCACGAAAAATGTTAAAGATGATGTATACAACGCCAGCCTCGATCGAAGCATTGAACTACTTCAAACATTATTGCGCGACCACCCCGATGCGGAAAATAACGATAAAACCCTCTATCAGCTTGCCAGGGCTTACGACCAGCGAGGACTAAACGACAAATCCCTGGATACATTGTCGCGTCTGGCAAGCCGCTACCCAAAGTCGCCCCACTATGTCGAAAGTCAGTTTCGCCTTGCCGAGCGGGCGTTTATATCGAATAACTATGGCAAGGCCGAGGACATTTACACAGAAATTCTTGTGTCACGGAATAATAACCTTTTCCGCGAAAAGTCCCGTTATAAACGCGGTTGGGCCCGATTCAAACAAAACTATTACCGCGAGGCGGTCGACGATTTTGTCGAGGTAATTAATCTGAATGATTTTGATAACCTGTCGCGCTTATCTGAAGCTGAAAAGAACAGCTTCGAAGAATATTTCAGGGCCCTTGGCTTATCCTTTATCAATTTGGGCGGGCCCGAGGCGCTGAACGAATATTTCAAGGAGAACCCGAAGTTTAAGTACACCTCTCAGGCCTATTTCCGTGTCAGTGACTTATACCTGGCACAGGAGCGTTATTCAGATGCTGTCAGCACCCTCAATGAGTTCAACAAAAATCAATCCCAGTCGATCCATCGAGCGGAGTCCACATTAAAAATTATCGATATTTGGATAGCCAGCGGATTTACCGGTAATTTCGTCCAAGCCCTGGATGATTTCTATGGAAAGTATCACCCACAAAGCAGTTACTGGTCAAACCGCGAAATCCGTCAGGAAGTGCGCACAAAAGCCATAGCTTCTCTCAAAGATTACATTGTGCTTGCCAGCTCACATTTTCACAAAGACTATCAAACAACCAGGAAAGAAGCCGCTTTTGCCAAGGCCAAATTATGGTATGAGCGCTATTTGAAGGATTATCAGTCTTATTCGCGCAAGGATAATATTCATTTCCTGTATGCCGAGCTCCTGTCCCAGCATAAGAACTATGCAGACGCACTGACACATTACGAATACGCCGCCTACGACGGCAATATCATTGTGAATAAGGACGCAGCCTACGGAACCATTTTAATGGTGACTAAATTACACCAGGATTCAAACGATCTCAGTCGTAAGGAATATCTCAAGAAACTTGTAAATTATTCTCACCTGTATGTGCAGCTCTACCCCGGTGACGCGCGGTCCACTGCCGTCATGACGCACGCGGCACAGGAAGCCTACCGTGAAGGCATGTATCAGAAGGCAGTCGATCTTGCTGAGTTGTTCTCTGACACCCCCTATACAGACGCAACCTACAATATCCACGGCCTCAAGGCACACTCCTATTTCAAGCTAGAACGGTATCAGGATGCAGAAACCGCCTATCTGGCCATCTTGCAGCATTACAAGCCCGATCAAAAAACCAGGACACAGCTAAACGACAACTTGGCCATATCTATTTATAATCAGGCAACATTAGCCAAGACGAAAAACAATAACGCGGATGCACTCCGTCACTACGTTCGAATATCAGAGTCAGTCCCTGACTCTGATATTGCCGCCACAGGACTATACGAAGCCATCACACTGACTTTTGATACTAAACTGTGGGCCGAATCTGTTAGATATATAGAGAAGTTTCAGCGGCTATACCCCAGCCACAAACTCAGTCACGATGTCTCCAAGAAGTTAAGTATTGCCTATTTAAATACCAACCAGGATGCTGCCGCCGCTTCTGAATTGATAAAAACATCCCGCACGGATGAAAATATTGACTACAAAATTGCCGCCCTATGGAAAGCCGCTGGGCTGTATGAATCCAAAAAAGATTATGCGGCCGCAATAAAGACCTTTGAGGAATATTCTGCGACCTATCAGCGGCCTTACCCGCAATACATGGAGTCGATGAAAAAACTTACCGAGCTCTATACTCTCGCTCTGAACGAACAACGCGCGAGTCAATGGCGAAACACTATTCTCGACGCTGATAAGAGAACACCAAGCGATTTAAAAACGGACAGGACAAACTACATCAGCTCCGTTGCCGCATTACAACTCGCCAGGCAGGAGAATAAACAATACGCCTCGATAAGGCTTGTCCTGCCGCTAAATCGGAGTCTTGGCCATAAAAAAATTGCCCTACAGAAGGCGCTCAATCTCTATGGCAGGGCGGCCTCGTATGGCATTCCCGAAATCACCACTGAAGCGACTTATGCCATCGCTGATATTTACCATTCCTTCAGTAAATCACTACTGGATTCCGAGCGACCCGGTAACCTTAACTCTGCAGAACGGGAGCAATATAAAATTCTTCTGGAAGACCAGGCCTTCCCGTTTGAAGACAATGCGATCAAATTCTACGAGAAAAACCTTGCCCACATTAAGCAGGGAATTTCTGACGACTGGGTTAGAAAGAGTTACGATCAGTTGAAACTGCTTTTCCCGGCGCGGTACAATCGAGAAGTAATGCTGGAGCCTTATATCAATGTATTATACTAAGTATCTAGCTTTCCTGTTTATGGTTCTGTCCGGTTGTACTACGGTATCAACCCATAAATCCACCTCCGGAGACGCCGTTGGGGTTGATACACTAAGTGCGTCAGCCGACAAAGAAACTGACGCATATCGGCGTGCCATCACTGCGCTTAACAACTCCCAACTTGAGCAAGCGGAATCCGAACTCAAATCGATCATTAAAACGCGTCCTGAATTTTCCGGTCCTTGGATTAACCTGGCGCTTATTGATATCAAGAAAAACAATCTTGACGGCGCGGAGAAGAATCTCGCCAAGGCGCTCGAGCGGAATCCGAAGATGCCACAGGTTTTTAATGTGCTCGGTTACGTCGAAATATCGAGGGGCAATATCAATAAGGCGGTTGACCACTATCTAAAGGCCATCGCCCTCAAGGAAGACTATGCCACCGCTCATTACAACGTCGCTCTGCTGCATGATATCTATTTACAGGACATGAAAGTGGCTGTTCAACATTACAAGCGCTATCTGGAGTTAACGGACAATCAGGACA
>JANNJF010000251.1:0-4030 GCA_031405715.1 Gammaproteobacteria bacterium
ACCTCACTGCGCTTGGGCGAGTTCGTGGCGAAGGCCCTGGGGAGGGATCTAGCTGATAGCGCGGTTTTATGACGCCAAGGGGTGACCGGCGAGCGGTCCCGGGAGACTTTCTGCTTTGCCACCATCCGGGGCGGTGATATCGTGGGCGATCATACCGTATTGTTCGCCGAGGAGGGTGAACGGATCGAGATCACGCACAAGGCCAGTAGCCGCATGACCTTCGCCAAAGGCGCACTGCGCGCCGCGGGCTGGTTGGCGGGAAAAGAAACAGGCCTGTTTGACATGCAGGATGTGCTCGGTCTGCGATAATAAAAACGCGTTTCAGGGAAGGATGGCCTGGTTCGTTCGTGCCACGGGTGCACGGGTTTCAGGTGGCGGTATGACGTGAGTGTACCCACGCGGGTGACGCGATCTGCGTGACCGGCGTGAACACGGCAACCACCTGGCGCGATGCGTAAGTGATCATGGCAATTTTCTTTCCCTGCGCAACATCGAAAAGCTATGCCTGGGGCAGAGTCGCTGTCTGGTCAGTGCTGCTGTCGATGGTCGCCGTCATGACCTCTCCCGCGTTTGCCGCAGAAGACCCGCCGTTGCGCTTCGGCGTGTTTCCACGCTCCAGTCCACAGATCATGGTGCGCAATTACAGCCCCTTGGCGCGTGCCTTGAGTATCGCCCTCGATCGTCAGGTCATCATCGAGACCGACAAGAATTTCGTCTCCTTCATGCAGCGGGTATATGCAAAGGAATTCGATCTCGTCTATTTGAATCAATCGCAATACGTCAAGGCCCATCGCACCGCGGGTTATCGGGTCATCGCCAAAATATGCGAAAGCCCAGCGTGCACCATCAGCGCGCAGATCATCACGCGTGACGATAGCGGACTGAATCAGATCAGTGATCTGCGGGGCAAGACCATTGCCTTTGGCGACCCGGAAGCCATTGTGAGCTATGTCCTGGCGAAATCCATTTTGCGCGACGCGGGCCTGGAGCCTGGTGACTACCGGCAGATCTTTACCAAGAATCCGCCCAACGCCCTGCTGGCGGTGTATAACGGAACGGCGCAGGCGGCAGGCATAGGCGCACCGGTTCTGCAGCGGCCTGAAATCCTGCGCCACGTCGATGTAAAACGTCTGCATGTGCTGGCCTCGAGCCAGCCGATCCCGCAGCTGCCGCTGGCGGTGCGTGGGGATCTCGACCCGCGCCTGGTGCGACGACTCCTCGCGGCGCTGCTGGAACTGCCCGGTACACCGGATGGGCCGGCCATTCTTGCACGGGCCGGTGCACTGCGGTTCGAGGCGGCGAGCGACGCCGAATACGCAGCAGTGGTGCGCCTACTGGCAGAGCAGACCGATGTCGCGCCTTAAACGATGGTTCGTACAGTTATATGGTATTCAGGCGCGTTTTGTCCTGACGCTGGTGGTGTTCGTGGTGGTTTCCATGTCCCTGCTGGGCATGGCGGTGTACGCCAATCAGCGACGGATTATTCAGGAGCGTCTGGAACAGGATACACGCGATTTCACCCAGGCATTGTCGAACAAGGGCAATGCCACCGCTGTGTTTCTGGCACGTCTGGCCCCGCCGGGAATTGTGTCCTACGACTTTTTGCTGCTGGAGGCCTATGTTGAGGAAATGTCTGCCGATCCCGACATCGTGTACATCGTGATATTGAATACCGCGGGCAAACCCATCACTCACTACCTCAAGCCCGATAAGTCCTATTTCCTGACACGTGGTCTCAGTATCAGCCCCGAAACATATCCGTCCGTACTCGAGGGTGCCCGGCGCGATCAGTCTTTATTGATTCTCCAGCGCAGCATCGAGTACGACACGACCACCCTGGGAACGGTGGAGGTGGGTTTGTCCCGGGAGAAAATCGCGCAACGCTCCGCCGCGCTCAGGTCCGAATTGCGGCGGGAGTTGCGGAATACCGCGCTATTTACCGGGGGGTCGATCCTGTTTTCCCTGATTGTGCTGATCGTGCTCATCCAGCGGGTGTTTTCCCGCATGGTGGTGCAGCCGCTGCAATCTCTCAGTGCGCAAATGGCGCGTCTGCAGGCAGGCGACCTGCAGGCACGTGCACCGGTATTGCGCGAGGACGAGATTGGTCGGCTCGCCCGCAGTTTCAATCACATGGCCGGTGACCTTCAGGCCCAGTTGAATAAGATCGAGGCGCAACGGCGTGCGTACAAGGAGACACGCGACTACCTCGCCAATATCCTGGATCACTCAGAGGACGTAATCGCGACCACCGCGCTGGATGGCTCCATCGTCGAGTTCAATCCCGCCGCAGAGCGCATCCTGGGTTACACCCATGCGGAAATCGCGGGCCAGCCATCTGCCCTCCTGTATTGCGAACTGGCTGAGCATCAGCGTCTGTATGCCACGGTACGCAACCGCAGGGCAGTACAAAACGCAGACGTTTGCATGCGGCGCAAAGACCGCAGTGTGGTCGAGATGGAGCTGACCATGTCACCGCTGCGCGACAACACCGGTGAACTCGTCGGTGCGGTCTGTATCGGCCGCGACGTGACCCAGGCCAGGGCTATGCAGCGCGCGTTGATCGAGGTGGAAAAAATGGCCTCCATCGGCCAGGTGTCCGCCTGGATCGCCCATCAGATCCGTAATTCCCTGAGCAGCATCCTGATGGCGGCCTCGGCGCTGTCGGCGGGGGGCAACCCCGGCCCCTCTGGGGAGAATATGCACCGGGGCTTGACCCGGAGCATCGCCAAACTGGATCATATGGTATCCGACTTGCTGGATTACAGTCGTACGTTACAGCTGCACCTGACACCGGTGAATCTTGGCGCCATTCTGGATGACCTGTTGTCCGCACTGACAGCAGGTGAGCACAACTCTAGCGTGCACATCGAGCGCGTCTTTTCTCCAGGCCTGCCCAAGATTGTCGCCGACGTATTCAAGCTGGAGCATGCCTTCAGCAATATACTCAAGAACGCCCTACAGGCCATGCCCGGGGGTGGAAGGTTGCGGGTAGAAGCGACCCTCGGGCCAGGACCAGGCAATGTCACCGTGGTCATCGCCGACAGCGGCGTCGGCATAGCCGCTGGAGATCTTTCGAAGGTGTTTCTTCCGTTTTTTTCCACCAAGTCCGGCGGTACCGGTCTTGGGTTGGCGATGACCGCTCGCATCATCGAGGCCCATGGCGGCAGCGTGCGCGTCGAGAGTACATTGGGGCTAGGTACTACATTCATCTTTGTGCTGCCGATATCGGCAGCGGAGGAGTCGCAGGCATGAAACGTCGAACCATTCTTGTCGTAGACGACCAGGAGTCGCACCGTGATCTGACACAGTCAGTGCTGGCCGCCGCGGGCTTTTCGGTAGAGACCGCGGCTTCCGGCAGCGAGGCGCTGGCGCGGCTACGCGCCGATGTCTTTGGGCTGGTGCTCACCGATCAGCTGATGCCGGAAATGTCGGGTCTGGATCTGATGAGCACAATCCGCACCTTCCAGCCCGACCTGCCCGTGGTCATCGTGACCGGGCATGGCACCATCGACACGGCGGTGAACGCCATGAAGGCGGGTGCCGCGGACTTCATCCAGAAGCCTTTTTCACCGGAGGAGTTGCTGCTGGTGGTGCGCCGGGTGCTGGAACGCCAGGACCTGATGGAGGAGGTGCGCACGTTGCGCGTGCAGGTGGGTGATCGGTATCGCTTCGAGCGGATCATCAGTAAGAGTCCCAAGATGACCGAGATCTTCGACATGATGCACAACCTGGCGGACCTCGATACCACCGTATTGATCACCGGCGAAACCGGCACCGGCAAGGAGCTGGCGGCGCACGCCATTCATATGAACAGCAACCGGCGCGACCAGCGTTTCGTGCGCATCAACTGCGGTGCGCTGTCGGAAACCCTGCTGGAGAGTGAGTTGTTCGGGCACGTGCGCGGGGCGTTCACCGGCGCGTTGCAAGCGCGCCGCGGCAAGTTCGAATACGCCGCAGGCGGCATGCTGCTGTTGGATGAGATCGGCGACATCTCCGTCGCCATGCAAGTAAAACTGCTGCGTGTCTTGCA
>JANNJF010000252.1:0-1544 GCA_031405715.1 Gammaproteobacteria bacterium
GCTATTTCAAATCCGAGGACAAGTACACCACCGTCGTCACCCGTGACGACAAATTCCTGATCCGCAAATCGGTCTTGGTGCTCGAGGCCGAGCTCGACCCCGCCAAGTTCTGGCGCATTCACCGCGGCCTTATCGTCAACCTGTCTAGCATCGCGCTGGCGCGCAAAACCTTGAACGGCGGCTTTACCCTGCAACTCAAGGAGCGCGACGAAGTCCTGCCCGTGAGCCGGCAGTTCGCCCATCGATTCCGGCAAATGTGATCGATTTACCGTCCGGCCGCCCATTCCTTGTCGACGGTCATTCGCGATAGATTTTTACCTCCTGTCGCAGAGGTGTGGTCCGAGCGGGATTTCTTTTCGATACTCGAGCGCACACAAGTTAGGCCATGAGGAAAACACACGGCCTTTCAACGCTGCTATTTCCATCGCCCATAACGAGAACAATATGACTAATCACTCTCCGAAAGACCCAGCCAGGCAGGCAGCAGCCAACGTGGCAAGCTTGTCCATACGGGCTGTCTCGTTGATCTTGTTGACGGCGGGGCTAACCGGTTGTGCCACGACCTCGCCATTGCATGAGATAAAGACAATCCAGGTGTGCGCAGCCAAAGAATGCAGCGGGGCCAGTCAGCGGTACTCCGCCGATCAGCTGCTGCATGCGCTCGACCAACTGTTCCAAGCCAACGACGGGGCAGGTATGAAATTCTGCAGTTCTGATCCCACGACCCGTGTCTGCACGGGCAACGATGTGGGTTACTTCGTGCTGGGTGGAATCCTCCCAGGTCGTGGATCTTCCAGCTCGGGCAAGGTGCGCCAAGTCAGGCTCGATGCTGCAGATCAGTTGATCCGTTATAAGATGTCGATGTATCTGCGGTTCCTGGGTGCCCCGCTGGTGTGTGCGGAACACGACGCGGTACTGTCGGTACGTTCAGTGCACGATATCGCCATCACCGACACCTCCTATCCCTGCAACTGGCTGGTGATGGGCATCATGTCCGCGTCGTTCAGCTTCGTGATCGACTCGATCGATTTCGACAAGGGGCAGCTCGGCGGGTATTGGAAACACGGCGTGACCGGGACCGGCTACGGCCGGGGCCACGGTTACGCCCTCATCGAGTTTCCCAATTCGATGCCGCGCGGGGAGAATTGGCTGACCCAGCAGTGAGTACAGCCCGCATTGTCTGCGGTCGATGGTAGCATTCTTCAATCTGCTGTTGGCAACAGGAGTCAACGATGTCCCGATTCATAGTTGGCCTGTGCATGCTGCTCGTCGGCCTCCTCACGGGCTGCAGCTCGCTGCCGGCCACCGAGACCGGTGAACTTGACCGTCGCCATATTGAGTACGCGCACATTGGCCACGGGTCACCCGTAGTGGTGTTCGAAAATGGTCTCGGCGCGTCCATGCGCAGCTGGAATAAGGTATTTCCCGAGATCGGCAAGGAGACGACGGCATTCGCCTACAACCGGCCGGGATACGGCCGCAGCAATCCGGCGCCGACACCGCGGGATGGCGCCCATGTCGTCGACGAATTGCGCGCGCTCCTG
>JANNJF010000253.1:0-2952 GCA_031405715.1 Gammaproteobacteria bacterium
GCAGCAATTCCGTGAGTCAGCCGTCGTCACTCGAGTCGAGCGACTTCTTCGACAGTTCCGGCGCGCGACTGCACTACGTGCTCGACCTTCCCGCGGGTTCGGGACCGCACCCCGGAGGAGCGGCGGGCCGCGTCGTCACGCGGCCGCGGCGGAGGCCTAGGGCTTGCGATAATAATACCCGTGGGTCCAGTTCAGGCTCATCTGGCGTCGGACGTTCGCCTCTTTTTCGTTCAACTGTGCCTGGCCATAGAGATGTCCCTGCGCCCAGTGGATGCCGATCTCGCGCATCATATCCGCTTCCTGTTCTGACTCCACGTGCTCCGCCAGGGTGGTGAGCCCCAGTTCGTTGGCGGTGTTCTGGATACCGTGAACAATGGCACGCACCTTGGGTTCGGTGATGCGCTGGCTGAAACGGCCGTCGAGTTTCAGGAAGGAGATGGGCAGATCGGCCAGATACTGGAAGGAGGAGTAGCCGCTGCCGAAATCGTCCAACGCCAGACGCGCCCCCAGTTCGATGAAGGGTGCCAGCATCTGGCGTGTGAGATCCGGGTTGCCGAGCAGTTCGCGTTCGGTGATTTCGATAACCAGGGGAAAGCGTTTGGCATCGGCGGCATCTTGCCCGTCGTGCAGCCATTTTACCGAATCCAGCAGTTCTTTGAACAGATCCGGATGGCGCAGCAGGTCCCCGGAGATGTTGACGAAGTGCAGGATCGGGTTGTCGCTGGCGGGCTGTGACAGATAGCGGTCCAGGGCGCTCAACACCACAGTACAGTCGATTTTATGGGTGAGCTGGAACTGGCTCGCCACCTGCATGAATTCCTCCGCCGCGATGGTGCGTCCATCGGTGGTGACGATGCGTGCCAGGGCCTCTTCGGCGACGATGTTGCCGCTGGCCAGGTCGACGATGGGTTGGTACGCCGGCATGACGCGTTCTTCGCGCAGCGCCGTGTCGAGCACATCGCCCATGCGCAACGAGTGAACCAGCAGGCTGGCGGCATCGACGACGCGATTACGCCCCGCCTGTTTTGCGTGATGCAACGCTTCATCGGCCGCCATCAGCAGGGTGCGGACTTCGACAGCATCGTCCGGATAGGCGGCGGCGCCAAAACTGGCGGTGACGTTCACCAGGTTGGTGCCCACGGGGAACGCGGTGCTGGCAATGGCGGCGCGCAGTTTTTCGGCGATGTCGACGACGTGCTCGGCCTGGGTGTCCGGAAGAATGCAGAGGAATTCATCCCCGGCCCAGCGCCCGACCGCGCCGCGGTTGCGCAGGGTGGCGCGCGCGATCTTGACTACGTGCTTCAGTACGGCGTCGGCCAGATGATGGCCGAAACGTCCATTCACCAGCTTGAAGCGGTCGATGCTGAAGAGGATGAGGCCAAACGGTGTGCCGTAGTTTTCACCCCGCGCCCAGGTGGCGTCGAGAGTGTGCTGCAGTTCGCTACGGTTCATGCTGCGGTAGAGTTGTGTGATAGACAGGGGGGAGGTGCTGGGCATGGCCAAAATCCTTTTTGCGCCGTTGGGGGGGGCCAGAATAGCGAATAACAAGTGGTTTTTCCATATGCCAGCGCGCCGCTGGTTTGCCCCGGCGGCCGCGGGCAGGTAATTAGCCCAGCAGCCCGCGCAAGTTGGCCAGGTGGGCGTCGGCCCGCCCCTGTTTTTCCTCCGGATCGGCGGGCTGATCGCCGCCCTCCCATTGCAGATCTTCCGCCGGCAACTCCGCCAGGAAACGGCTGGGTTCGCAGACGATGGTTTCGCCATAACGTTTGCGTCTCTTGGCCAGGGAAAAAGTCAGCGACTTGCGTGCGCGGGTGATGCCCACATAGGCCAGGCGTCTCTCTTCTTCGATGCCGTCCTGCTCCATGCTGACGCGATGCGGCAATAGGCCTTCTTCCATGCCGACGATAAAGACGTGCGGGAACTCCAGCCCCTTGGCGGCGTGCAAGGTCATCAGCATGACCTGATCGCCGCTGCTGTCATCGGCGCTGTCCAGCATGCCGAGCAGACTGATACGCGCGACCGTATCGGCAAATGTCTTGTCTTCATCCTGCGTGGTGATGCGCTGCATCCAGGCCACTAGCTCAAGCACATTCTCCATGCGCTTCTCGGCGGCCTTGGGGTTGTCGCAGGTCTCCTCCAGCCACAGGTCGTAACGGATATCCGTGATGATTTTGCGCGCCAGGGTGGACGCGTCCTCTTCTTTCGCCAGGTCCGACATTTCCACTGCCCACTGGGTGAAGCGTTGCAGTGCACTGAGCTGGCGGTCGTTCAGGTGTTGAGTCAGTCCCAGTTCGAAGGAGGCGTCCATCAGGCTGAGGGAGCGTTGCGTGGCGTAGTTGCCGAGTTTTTCCAAGGTATTGGTGCCGATCTCGCGGCGCGGGGTGTTGGCCACGCGCAGGAAGGCGTTGTTGTCGTCGGGATTGCTGATGAGGCGGAAATACGCCATGACGTCGCGGATTTCGGTGCGCTCGAAGAACGAGGTGCCACCGCTCAGGTAATAGGGGATGCGTTGTTCCCGCAACGCCCGTTCGAACAGGCGCGCCTGGTGGTTGCCGCGATACAGCAGGGCGTAATCCTTGAAGTCGGTGCGCTGGGTGAACTTGTGATGCAACAGCTGCGACACCACGCGTTCTGCTTCGTGCTCATCGTCGCGCGACTGCATGACCTTGATCGGATCACCGAAACCCAGCTCGCTCCACAGGCGTTTCTCGAAGATGTGCGGGTTGTTGCCGATGAGGGCGTTGGCGGCCTTGAGGATGCGTCCAGTGGAGCGGTAGTTCTGCTCCAGCTTGACCACCTTGAGATCGGTGAAGTCGGTCTGCAGCTGCACCAGGTTCTCCGGCTGCGCGCCGCGCCAGGCATACACCGACTGATCGTCGTCGCCCACCACGGTGAGGGCGTTGCGCGGGCGTACGATGAGTTTCACCAGCTCGTACTGACAGGCATTGGTGT
>JANNJF010000254.1:0-5003 GCA_031405715.1 Gammaproteobacteria bacterium
GGTCTATGTTTAAATCCCCACCATGACCAAACCCACCCACCCACCCCTGGAAGTCGTCATCCTCGCCGCCGGTAAAGGCACGCGTATGTTTTCCGACCTGCCCAAGGTGCTGCATCCCTTGGCGGGGCGGCCCCTGGTGGAACATGTGGCCATCACCGCCCAGGCCCTGGAACCGCACGCGGTGCACATTGTGTATGGCTACGGCGGTGAGCAAGTGCCCCAGGCCCTGGGACACCTTGGCGCCATCTGGGCCTTGCAGGCAGAGCAAAAAGGCACGGGGCACGCAGTGCAACAGGCCTTGCCCGGCGTCGGAGGCGATGCGGTGGTGCTGGTGTTGTATGGTGATGTGCCGCTGACCCGCGTGGACACGCTGCAACCTCTGGTAAGCGCCGCGCGCAACAACGAGCTGGCGGTGTTGACCATGACCCTGGACGACCCCACGGGTTACGGCCGCATCCTGCGCGACGCGCAGGGCCAAGTGCGCGCCATCGTGGAGCAGAAGGACGCGACGCCGGAGCAGCGTGCCGTGCGGGAGATCAATACCGGCATCCTGGCGGTATCCGGCCGTCACCTGAAAAAGTGGCTGGCGGCGCTGAAAAACGACAACGTCCAGGGGGAATACTATCTCACCGATATCATTGCCATGGCGGTGGCAGATGGCGTTAAAATCAGCACCTCACAACCGATCTCTGCGTGGGAGATTATGGGCATCAACAGCAAGGCACAGTTGGCGGAACTGGAGCGCGTGGCGCAGTTGAACAAGGCGCGCGAGCTCATGGACCAGGGTGTCATGCTCATGGACCCGGCGCGCTTTGATCTGCGCGGTACTCTGGAAGTCGGGCGCGACGTGGTGATCGACGTCAACGTCGTGATGGAAGGCCGTGTGGTACTGGGGGATCGCGTGCACATCGGACCGAACAACGTGCTGCGCGACTGCAGCGTGGACAGCGATACCATTATCCATCCCAACTGCGTCATCGAGCAGTCCGCCATCGGCGCGGATTGCCGCATTGGTCCGTTTGCGCGCGTGCGCCCGGACAGCAAGCTGGGCGACCGCGCCCATATCGGTAATTTTGTCGAGATCAAGAAATCCGACGTGGGCGAGGGCAGCAAGATCAATCATCTGAGTTATATCGGTGACAGCAGTGTCGGCAAGCAGGTGAACATCGGCGCCGGTACCATCACCGCTAATTACGACGGCGCCAACAAACACCGTACCGTCATCGGCGACAATGCCTCCATCGGCTCCGACTGCACCCTGGTGGCGCCGGTGACTGTGGGCGCGGGGGCCACCGTGGGCGCCAACACTACCATTACACAAGACGTGCCGCCGGGGGTGTTGGCGGTGGGGCGGGTGAAGCAGCGCATCATTGAGGGCTGGCAGCGGCCGGTTAAAAACAGTAGCAAGTAACAAGTGGCAAGGAAAAACCAGAATTGACCCTTGCTACTTGTTACTTGTATCTTGCAACTGAGGTTATCTTATGTGTGGCATCGTCGGCGCCGTCGCTCAACGCAATGTAGTCCCCATCCTGATCGAAGGCCTGAGGCGCCTCGAATACCGCGGCTACGATTCCGCCGGTGTGGCGGTGCTGGATGCAGACAACCAGCTCAAGCGCGTACGCGCCATGGGCAAGGTGAAAATGCTCGAGGCCTCCATCGCCCAGCAGCACACCCACGGCGTCACCGGCATCGCCCACACCCGTTGGGCTACGCATGGTGTCCCGAGTGAAGACAACGCCCATCCCCACGCGAGCAACGAAGTCATCGCCGTGGTGCACAACGGCATCATCGAGAACCACGACAAGCTGCGCAAGAAACTCCAGGGCCTGGGTTATGTCTTCACCTCCCAGACCGATACCGAGGTGGTCGCGCACCTGGTACATCACCACACCAACAGCAAAGATCTGCTGGCCGCGGTGCGCGCCACCATCGCCGAGCTCGAGGGCGCCTATGCCCTGGGCATCATCAGCGCCTCTGAACCCAATCGCATCATCGGCGCGCGCAAGGGCAGCCCCCTGGTGGTGGGCGTGGGCATCGAGGAGCACTTCATCGCGTCCGACGCCATGGCCCTGGCGCCGGTGACGCATCAGGTTATTTATCTCGAAGACGGCGACATCGCCGACCTGCGCCGCACCGAACGCGCCATCTACGACGCGGCCGGCAACAAGGTCGACCGCCCGGTGCGCGTGTCCGAGGCGTCGGCCGACGCGGTGGATCGCGGCCAGTATCGCAACTTCACGCAGAAAGAAATCTACGAACAGCCCCAGGCGGTGGCCGATACCCTGGAAGGCCGCTTGGGCAACCACCGCGTCCTGGAAGAATCCTTCGGCGTGGCCGCGCCGGCGATCCTGGACAAGGTGGCCGCGGTGCAGATCATCGCCTGCGGCACCAGCTATCATGCCGGCATGGTGGCGCGCTATTGGATGGAAAACCTCGCGGGTATCCCGTGCAACGTGGAGGTAGCGAGCGAGTACCGCTATCGCAAACACGTGGTGCTACCCAATACCTTAATAGTCACCATCTCCCAGTCGGGCGAGACCGCCGACACCCTGGCGGCACTGCAACAGACCAAGACCCTGGGTTATGCCCATTCCCTCGCTATTTGCAACGTGCCGGAGAGTTCCCTGGTGCGCGAATCCGAATTGGTGTTGTTGACCCACGCCGGTCCGGAAATCGGTGTGGCCTCCACCAAGGCCTTCACCACGCAGCTGGTGTCGTTACTGCTGCTCACCATCGTACTGGCGCGCCGCCACGGCCTGACTGCTGCGAAGGAAAAAAATATAGTGGCGGAACTGGAACACCTGCCGGGACGCCTGCAGAAAGTGCTGGAACTGGACGACCACATCAAGACCCTGGCGGAACGCTTCGTCGACAAGCACCACGCCCTGTTCCTCGGCCGCGGTGTGCATTACCCCATCGCCATGGAAGGCGCGCTCAAGCTCAAAGAGATTTCCTACATCCATGCCGAGGCCTACGCCGCCGGCGAACTCAAACACGGCCCCCTGGCCCTGGTGGACGCCAACATGCCGGTGGTGGCGGTGGCGCCCAACGACGAGCTGTTAGAGAAACTCAAATCCAACCTGCAGGAAGTGCGCGCCCGCGGCGGCGAGCTGTTGGTGTTCACCGAGGAATCCTGCAACGTTGCTTCGGAGCCCGGCACCACCATGGTGTGCATGCCCGAGACCGGCGAGTGGACCGCACCGATTCTTTATACTATCCCGTTACAATTGCTCGCCTACCACGTGGCCTTGGTAAAGGGCACGGACGTGGATCAGCCGCGCAATCTGGCGAAGTCGGTAACGGTGGAGTAGCCTTTAGTCCCTTCCCCCTTCCAGGGGGAAGGCTAGGATGGGGGTGTAAGGCTGAATAACCGTCAAACCGATCAACGTAGCCTCGAGCAAAGCCGAACAGGCAATAAATATGAACCTGAAACAAATCGAAGACGAGGCCCTGCACCTGCCAGAGGATCAGCGAACCGCATTGGCGCAGAAATTATTACTCAGCCTGGACGCGCCGTCTGAAAACGAAATCGCCCAAGACTGGCTGGTGGAAGCCAGACGACGGGCACGCGAACTGAACGAAGGAACGGTACAACCTGTTCCTGCGTAGGAAGTCAGGCGTAAGGCGCGGGCATTATTGCAGTGAGTTATGGGTTTCATCCGGGCTCAGAGATTGAGCACCTTGAGCCTGTTGCCTGGTTTGAGTCCAAACTAGCGATTCCCCCGTTCTGCCCGCTCGATGTGCAACCACGCCGGCGCCTCGATCCCCAGGCTCACAGTGCCGCGATCGATGCGTCTGACCACGATCAGGATAGGGCCCGCTTCAAATATCTCCGCCACCGATAGCCCGGGGGGCATGGCGACTTTTGGGGCGATCAGCACGAGTTGTCCAGGTTTTCGGGTGAGAACGAGCATTTAATATTCCTTGGCAGGGTGACCGACCCCTCACGGGACAACAGGTTTGTGGTGGCTAGGGCTAGGCCGGGAGGCTGGCCGCTGCACCGTTCTAGACTGTTGCCGGTATCCTAAATACGTATGGACGAAATTCTTGCCCGCCGTAGCATCACGATGCATGGCATTTGCCCTAGCTACGCATATTGACGTATACGTCATGTTATAAAAAGTGAAAATAACCTAGCTTCTCACCCTGCACAACAGCGTATTTGGAGCATCGGGTGAGTATCCTGAAGGCAGTAGGCGAGGCGGTCCGGCATTTCCGGACCGGAGGCCACGGAAAAAACAAGGCCCAATATACCCAGGAGCAACTGACCGAGCTGGTCAGAAGCTTGTCGCGGGAGACCGAAACGCGCAGCGCGGTAGCATCCGAAACCATCAGCCGCATCGAGAACGGCCGCACCAACCCCACGGTCAAGCAGATCAACTGGATATGCAAAGCGTTGGACGTTTCGCTGACAGAGTTTTTCCGCTACGTCGAGTCGCAAGTAGGCCTGAAGGACTAAGGGCTGCGGAGCGGGTGTCGTACTAAATTAGGTCCTTTTTCACGATGGCACTCACGCGCCTCCTGGCGGTAGCGTGCCTGAATACATTGATTGGAGATGGCGAAGTCCTCTCTGGTGAGCTGCCACGCAAGCAGTTGAGGCTGGTGCAGGCATGGATCGAGCTTCACCGCGATGAACTGATAGCCGATTGGGAGCTGGCGGTCAGTGGCGAGAACCCCTACAAAATAGACCCCCTGTGAGGTGATACCATGTACTGGGATGTCAAAACCGTTAAACCGTTGTCGGACTATCGTATTTATGTCGAGATCGAGGATGGGCGAAAGGGAATTTTTGACCTAAAGCCCTACCTTGATTTTGGCGTATTTCGCGAGCTTCGGGATGTGCATTACTTCAATCAGGTGGGCATCCTGTTCGAGGCGGTCACCTGGCCTCACGAACAGGACATTGCGCCAGAGACTCTGCTTGCCGAGATGGTGCCCCATGATCCGAATCTCGCGCCTAACAGTGCGTTCGAGAGGGGCGCGCCAAAAGCGGTGCGCCCCTC
>JANNJF010000255.1:0-3914 GCA_031405715.1 Gammaproteobacteria bacterium
TCGAGAGCGTCGGGGCGCCGGACTTGTGCCCCAGTGGAACCTGGACCAGGCCACGGCACTCGCCCGGGAGGCGGAGGCGGCCATCGCTGAGTCGGCATCCAATGATTTATTCGACTACTTGTACGGCGACCAACCGGACCGCTGGGACGACGCCTTAGCCGGCCACGACCGTTTGCGCGTGATCATTAATGCCTTCACGCGCCTGCGCTACTGTGATGCGGCCGGGCGCATGCTGTTGTCCGCCAGTGGCGCGCCCGGCACGCAGCCCGCGCCGTTTCTGCCTTGGTTCCAGGTTCCACGGCGGCAATCCCGCAACGTACGCTTCGTATTTGGACATTGGTCCACACTGGGCGTGTGGCAGGAAGATAATGTTATCGCCCTGGATAGTGGTTGTCTGTGGGGCGGTCAACTGACGGCGGTACGCCTGGACACGGGTGATAGCGAATTTGTCGGCGTCCCCTGTCGGCAAATCATGCTACCGGGGGAGGCCTGAGCATTGCCCGCGTCACTCCGCCTTGACGCAGTTCTGTGCGCATAAAAACTGTGCGTTTTTTTCTTCAGGCAGATGTTGCACAATGCGACCTCCACGGCTGACCCACTATGGTTATGAATCTGCCCCGCAAACATCACATCGAAGTAAACGTGAACACGCTATACGTGGATACGCAGTCCGCACCCGCTGCCAACCGGTATGTGTTTGCCTATACGGTGACCATTACCAACCGGGGCAGTGTTCCGGCCAGGTTGCTGACGCGCCACTGGGTGATCACCGATGCCAACGACAAGGTGCAGGAAGTCCGTGGACCCGGGGTGGTGGGCGAACAGCCCTATCTCCCCCCTGGCACCAGCTTTGAATACACCAGTGGTGCTGTGCTGGAAACCCCCATGGGTAGCATGCAGGGCAGCTATCAGATGGTGGCTGACGACGGGATAGAATTTGACGCTGAAATTACCCCATTTCTACTCAGTATGCCGCGAACCTTACATTAGCGGCTAACATCGTAGATATTGGGGTTAAAATCTTCGATCTTCTGAATTATCCGTTCCTAGCAGCCAAAACAGCGTTTAGCCGTAGATAAACGCGGATAGGCGTGTGCGGGGCCGGTATTGGTCTGGTTACCCACTGGGGGAATGGACTCAGTAACAATAGGGTTCGTCGGCGTTAATCCGCGTGCATGGGAGGCTAACGGCTTTTTCTAGGGTCAAATATCCAGATTCGTCGCCGCCAGGGCATTTTTTTCGATAAATTCACGCCGAGGTTCCACTTGGTCACCCATTAAGGTGGTGAAGACCTCGTCCGCGGCAACGCCATCTTCAATATTGACCTTGAGGAGCCGGCGGGTGCTGGGTTCCATGGTGGTCTCCCATAGCTGTTCCGGGTTCATTTCACCCAGGCCTTTGTAGCGCTGTATCGTTTGACCGCGTCGGGCCTCATCCATCAGCCAGGCGAAGGCTTCTTCAAAATTGCCCACCACCTGGGACTTCTCGCCGCGTTGCACGCTGGCGCCGGTTCGCATCAAGCCCTGCAACTGCCCGCCTACGTTGCACATGCTCCGGTACTCGCCAGACGATAAAAATTCGGCATCGATGCGGCTGACGGTCGTATTGCCATGTTCGCTCCGGGTGACCAGGATTTCTCTTTGCCCGCTGTGGCCGGTTCCAACGGAGGCGTCATAGCGCGCCCCATTTTGTTCCGTTGTCAGCCTGCTCTTGAGTTCCTCGACAAAGGCGTTAACCGTCTCCGTTTGCTGCAATGCCTCTGGGCTAAGGCTGGATTGGTAGATCAATGCCTTAAGCAGTTTACTGTCGTAGCGCCGCGCCAGTCGTTTGATGGTGTTTTCCACGGACAAGTAATCGTTACACAGCTTGCCCAATTCCGTGCCCGACAGCGGCTTGGCATCGGTTCCGCCGGATAGCTGTGCACCGTCTAGGGCTGCATCCAGCAAGTAGGCCTGCATCTCGGTATCGTCCTTGATATACCGCTCTTGTTTGCCGCGCTTCACTTTGTAGAGCGGGGGTTGGGCGATATAGATATGCCCGCGTGCCAGCAACTCATACATCTGCCGATAAAAAAACGTCAGCAGCAGGGTGCGGATGTGGGAGCCATCGACGTCCGCGTCCGTCATAATGATGATACGATGATATCTTAACTTATTGATATTAAAATCATCTTTTCCTATTCCGGTGCCGAGGGCAGTGATCAGGGTACCCACTTCGGCGGAGGCGATCATTTTATCAAAGCGCGCACGCTCGACATTCAGTATTTTGCCTTTCAGGGGAAGGATCGCCTGAAACCGACGATCGCGTGCCTGCTTGGCAGAACCGCCCGCCGAATCACCCTCGACCAGATAGATTTCGCACAAGGAGGGATCCCGTTCCTGGCAGTCCGCCAGCTTGCCGGGCAACCCGGCGATGTCCAGGGCGCCTTTACGACGGGTCATCTCCCGCGCCTTGCGCGCCGCCTCCCGTGCCCGGGCGGCCTCCATAATCTTGTTGCCGATATTGCGGGCGTCCCCGGGGTTTTCTTGCAGGAATTCACCTAGCTTTTCATTAATAACGGATTCCACGGCGCCTTTTACTTCGGACGACACCAGCTTCTCTTTCGTCTGGGATGAAAACTTCGGATCGGGTACTTTTACCGAGAGTACGGCGGTCAGCCCTTCCCGCGCGTCGTCACCGGTAGTAGGGATCTTGTCTTTCTTGCTGCCCTGCAGTCCTTCGATGTGTTGATTCATCGTCCGGGTCATGGCGGCCCGCAGACCGGCCAGATGGGTTCCGCCGTCACGCTGGGGGATGTTGTTGGTATAGCAGAATATGTTTTCCTGGTACGAGTCGTTCCATTGCATGGCCAGTTCCACCTGCATACCGTCTTTTTCAGCGGTAAAGTGGATCACTTTTTCGTGCAGGGGGGTCTTATTGCGGTTGAGGTGTCGCACAAAGGCAGCGATGCCCCCCTGGTATTCGAAGATATCCTCTTTGCCGTCACGGTCATCTCGCAGGACGATGCGCACGCCGGAATTCAGGAAAGACAGCTCCCGCAGGCGTTTGGCCAGGAGGTCGTAATGGATCAGTGTATCGCCAAAGACGGCGGGACTGGGTTTGAAATGCACCTCGGTGCCGGTGTCATCGGCCTTGCTGATGGCTTTGAGGGGCTCTTGCGGCACACCGTTGATGTATTTCTGGTAATGCAGGCTGCCTTCCCGGCGTATATTCAGCTCCAGGAATTCGGACAGGGCGTTGACCACGGAGACGCCGACACCATGGAGACCGCCGGAGACTTTGTAGGAGTTTTGGTCGAATTTGCCCCCGGAGTGCAGCACCGTCATCAACACCTCGGCGGCGGACTTGCCTTCTTCCGGAATGATGCCAGTGGGGATGCCGCGGCCGTTGTCGGAAACCGTCACGGAGTTATCCAGGTGCACGGTCACCAAGACCTGGGTACAGTAACCCGCCAAGGCCTCATCGATGGAGTTATCCACCACCTCAAACACCATGTGATGCAGGCCGGTACCGTCATCGGTGTCGCCGATGTACATGCCGGGGCGCTTGCGTACCGCATCTAGACCCTTGAGGACCTGGATGCTGGTGGAGTCATAAACAGGTTTGCTATCCATCGTGAATGTCCGCCTGTAAAAAACCGAACTTTACCATTTTTGTCTCTTATTTTCGCCTGTTTAACGACTTTGTTCTATGAAATCTGGGTGGTTTGTTTCCTCCAGGGCGCCTCGTTCCACGTGAAACACTTTATGCGATGACCAGTCTTTGGTTTCCACCAAACCGGTTTCTGTGGCGGTGACGAAAACCTGCAGGGACAGACTCGACAAGGAGCGCATTAGCTGTTGTCGGTGCATAGGATCTAGCTCCGCCGCGAGATCGTCAATGAGCACCACACAGTGACGCGTGGTTTTCTGGGT
>JANNJF010000256.1:0-15563 GCA_031405715.1 Gammaproteobacteria bacterium
CCTTGTGAGGCCAGAAATGAGTATAGGACATTCTTTCCGCACCCTCGGGCTTGCCCTCGGAACCACAGGTAAGGGCATACACGACCCGGCCACGCCCCTGCGAACGGAGCAGACATGTGCGCGCCTAAACCCATCGCACCACGCCTAATGCCCATTCACTGCGTTGCAATCCGTATCGAGAAAACCGCACTCAACCAGGGGACGGGCACATCCCTTGCCATTTCCGGCGAATTCGAACAGAGTAGTCAATCCACTGCAGATAGAACTATCACCATGCCCTCCGTGGTCGGGGGAAAGATAATTTTCGGGGCGGTCTCGGTAGGCCGCCGAACACAGCATACGACCAGATCTGCCAGGCGTTCATCGAGTGACCGATGGATGGACAACCGCAACCCGTAACAAAATATTTAACAAACACTTCGCTAGCGTCGTCAGCGATCGAGCCAAATACCTGCCGTGGGGCTGACCCCAGTTCCACTGGACGAAGTCATCAAGTGCAAGACCTTCGCCGTGCAGTGCTCGACCCTAAGTGGTACTGACCACCAGCGTTATCAACGAAGCCGTACGTGCCTTGACGCCGGCCAGCACGATGAAGCATCGTTATCAACCACGCCGCCGGGCCGGCGCAATCGGTGTTGATCCAGCTATCGTCGAACTCGAAAAATATGCCCATCTCCACCGATACAGGGACAGACCATGAAGACCTCTGAAGTACCCTACCTACCAACAGCGCAGGCACGCGCTACTACCGGGCAGGCCACAGACCCAGGGCTGTGGGCGGAGTATGTGCGCGTGCGCGCCGCCAGCATGGCCGTGTGCGCACCACTTGAAATAGACGACTACGGTGTGCAGACGGCTCCCGAGGTCAGTCCGTTGAAATGGCACCTGGCCCATACCAGCTGGTTCTTCGAAACCCTGGTGCTGCAGCCGTTTCTGTCCGGCTACCAGGCATTCCACCCGGCGTATGCCCATTTGTTCAATTCCTATTACAACTCCCTCGGCAGCTTTCATCCGCAGCCGGAGCGCAGCATGTTATCGCGTCCGACGCTGGCGGACGTGCAACGTTACCGCGCCTATGTGGATGAACGCATGCAGCGTCTGCTGGCGTCGCGCGATGAGCGTCACCAGGACGATATCCGCCTGCGCACCGAGCTCGGCCTGCAGCACGAGCAGCAGCATCAGGAACTCATGCTCATGGACATCAAGCACATCTTTTTCTACAACCCCCTGCATCCCGTGTACCGCAACTTAGCCGAGCCGAGGGTGCACACGACGCCGGCACTGCGCTGGATCGAGTATGCGGGCGGTGTGCAGTCCATCGGGCATGCGGGCCAGGGTTTTGCCTATGACAACGAGGGTCCTCGTCACAAGGTCTATCTCAACCCCTTCCAACTCGCCACCAGACCCGTGACCAACGGTGAGTTTATCGCCTTCATCGACGCCGGGGCTTATGCGCGCCCGGAATACTGGCTGTCCGATGCCTGGAAAATGCTGCGACAGAAACACTGGCAGGCACCTTTATACTGGGAACGGCGCGACGGCCGCTGGTGGCACATGACCCTCGGCGGCCTGCGGCCGGTGGATGTGCATGCGCCAGTCTGTCACATCAGTTATTACGAGGCCGCCGCCTATGCCCAGTGGGCCGCGGCGCGCTTGCCGACCGAGGCCGAATGGGAAGTGGCGGCGGCGGATTTACCGATAGCGGGCAATCTACGCGACGCGGACTTGCTCCAGCCCATGGCCGCAGCGGGCGACGGCGCATTGCAACAAATGTTCGGCGACGTCTGGGAGTGGACCCAGAGCGCGTATTCATCCTACCCCGGCTACCGCGCAGTCGCCGGCCCGCTGGGTGAATACAATGGCAAGTTTATGAGCAGTCAGTTGGTGCTACGCGGTGGCGCGTGTGTCACCCCGGCGGATCATATCCGCGCCAGCTACCGGAATTTCTTTTATCCATGGGACCGCTGGCAGTTCAGCGGCTTCCGCCTAGCGAGGGATGCGCAATGATGCCGAATGCCACGAAGAACAATCTTAAACCCAACCGGCTCAGCTTTACCGATCTCCATCCACCGCCGAATGATTTTTATGCCGAGGTGATCAGTGGATTAAACCAGCGACCACGCGCCATCGGGCCGAAGTTTTTCTACGACGAATACGGCTCGCGCTTGTTTGATGCGATCTGCCGGACTCCCGAGTACTATCCGACCCGCACGGAGATCGCTATCCTCGAGCGCCATATCGGCGACATCGCGCAACACATTTCCGCACGCTGTGTACTCATCGAGCCGGGTAGCGGCAACAGCCGCAAAGTGCGCATCCTGTTGGACACCCTCAGGCCGCAGACCTACATACCGATCGATATTTCCAAGGACTATTTACGTTCCACCGCAGAGCATGTCGCAGAAGAGTACCCGTGGCTGTCGGTGCACGCGGTATGCGCCGATTACAGCACCCCCATCGCCCTGCCCGACTATCCGCCTGGCATACAAAAACTCGCCTTCTTCCCCGGCTCGACCATCGGCAATTTCGAGCCGCAACAGGCCGTGGCGTTTCTGCGCAACATCGCCCATATGGTGCTGCCCGATGGCGGGTTGTTGATCGGCGTGGATCTGAAGAAAGATCCAGCACGACTCAACGCGGCCTACAACGATGCCCAGGGCATCACCGCTGATTTCAATCTCAATCTGCTCACCCGCATCAACCGCGCGCTGCATGCGGATTTCGATATCGACATGTTTCGCCACCACGCCTTTTATAACACCGCCCTGGGGCGCATCGAGATGCACCTGCTGAGCAAGGATGCGCAACAAGTGCGCGTGGGCAACAAATGTTTTGAGTTTGCCAAAGGCGAAGGCATCCACACGGAGAACTCGTACAAATATGCCATCGACGAGTTTCAGGGGCTGGCGCAACAGGCGGGATTCACGCCGGCGGCGGTGTGGACGGATGCGGAGCGGCTGTTCAGCGTGCACTACCTGCAAACCAAGGGCGCGTGAGGCGGGAAGCAGCGGGCATGGACCGGGAGCAAGACCTAGGGAACCTCTGACCAAGTGGCAAAAACGATCAGGCTACGTTCCCTCTCCCTTAGGGAGAGGGACAGGGTGAGGGAAAAATCGCTGATGATCCCCCTCACCCTAACCCTCTCCCCCGAAGTGCGCGGGGGAGAGGGGACTTGTTCAGAGGTTCCCTAGTGCACACCGCCGCCATCACACGAGCAAAACGCCATTTGCGCAAGGCCGATCCGGTCATGGCGCGGCTCATCGCACTCCATGATCCGTACGCGCCGGGCCGGGTGAAAATCCGGCGCCCGCCCTACTTCCATACGCTGGTGCAGTCCATCATCAATCAGCAGCTCTCGATCAAGGCGGCGCAGACCATCAGTGGGCGTCTACGCCTATCCCAGGGCGGCAGCTATTTCAATGCCGAGCGGCTGCTCGCGCTGCGGCCAACCGCCTTGCGTCGCTGCGGGATCTCGCACAACAAAGTGCGCTTTATCCGCACGCTGTCCCGGGCGATGCGCAGCGGCGACCTCAACTTCCGCTCCCTGGCACGCGCCGATGACGACACGGTGCGCTTCGTACTGACCCAATATCCGGGCATCGGTCATTGGAGCGCCGACATGTTCCTGATGTTCGGCCTGCACCGGCCTGACATCCTGCCCCTGGGTGATCTGGCATTGCGCAAATCCATGCAACGCGTCTATCGGCTGGCAGAAAATGCCGGCGACGATGTCTACCTGGACATTGCCACCGCTTGGCGTCCCTATCGGACCGTGGCGAGTCGGTATCTGTGGGCGGCGCTGAGCTAGTGCGATGGAGTTCGGTGACTTGCCGCTGCTGCTAAAGTTTAGTGCCCTACCTAAGAGCCTTATTGTATAAAAGCGGGAGCAAGCTCCCGCACTCCAGATTTACGGCGTCTGTCGATCAAGCCCCCGACATCACTGCCTTCTTCTGCACCAACTGGCCCTGCTGATAGTCCTGCATGGCGCGCTCGATGTCCGCCCGTGTCGTCATGACAAACGGCCCGTATTGCACGATGGGTTCGTTCAATGGCCGACCCGCCACCAGGATGAAGCGTGCTCCCGCCTCGCCCGCGGTGATGGTCACCGAGTCACCGGGACCCAGCAGGACCATGCCATGTTGCGGTAACCGCGTGCCCCCCAGCACCGCCTCGCCCTCGAAGACATACACAAAGGCGTTCAACTCTGCATCGACGGGCTGCATAAACGCCTGTTTCGCGGCCAGCTGCACATCCAGATACAGAACCTGGGTGTGCGGATCGCTGATCGGCCCGATCTGCCCGGCGTAGTCACCACTGAGTACCCGCACGCGCAGGCCACTGCCCTGCACCTCGGGAATGACCTGCGGTGAAAATTCCTGATAACCCGGGTCGCTCATTTTTTCCCGCGCGGGCAGATTGATCCACAGCTGAAAGCCGCGCATCAGTCCATTGCTCTGTTGCGGCATTTCGGAATGGATCACACCGCTGGCCGCCTTCATCCATTGCGCGCCGCCGGCACGCAGATCGCCACGATTGCCCATGCTGTCCTGATGCAACATGTGGCCATCGAGCATATAGGTCAAGGTGACGAACCCGCGGTGCGGATGGTCCGGGAAACCGGCGATGTAATCGCTCGGATCGTCGCTGCTGAAGTGATCCAGCATCAGGAACGGATCGAAGTTGCGTCGCGCCGGTGTGCCGAGGGTTCGGTGCACGGTGACGCCCGCGCCCTCCGTCACTTCCGTGGCCTGAACGACTTGGTTGACCTTGCGTGCTTGCATGTTGATCTCCTCAGCAGGATGTTGCGTGAATATTTTTTACTGCCGGCGGCGATACGGCCCGCCGGCGTTGGGCTTCGCCGATGGGCCGCACCACTACCGGTGTGCAATGACCTCGACTAGAATGGTGATTCTTGTGCAGGCCAGCTTTCCCTAGACGTGCGCGGCCCCCGCCTTTTTATCCCCACGACCGATGGCATAGGCGCCCGGACCCAGCAAGGCCTGCACCAGCAGTACCATCGCCAGCAACGCCGGATACTCCCATCCACCATTGACGCTGCTGAAGACCCAGCCATTGCCCCAATGTACCGACAGGGCACCGAGCATCACCGGCACCAGGGCCAGGGCGACCCAACGCGTGGCGATACCGCCCAACATCAGCGCGCCCCCCACCAGCTCCATGGCCACCACTGGATAGGCCAGCCAACCGGGGAACCCCACGGAGGCAAAAAACTGCGCGCGCTGCCCGGCAGGGTAAAGACCAGCACCTTAAGAAGACCGTGGGCAATCAGCATGGTGCCCAGGGACAGCCGTAAGATCAACGCAGCAACTGCGACTTGGTGTTTATCATTCATTTCAGGACTCCTCTCTTTTCAGTTAACCTGAGGGAGAGTTTGATAGTTGCTCTTGTAAGAATAAAGAGTCAATATCACAAAACACTGTTGCGTATTTAAGAACAAATGGACCGATTCACCGATCTACAAACCTTTGTCCACATCGTGGCCACCGGCAGTATCAGCGCTGCGGCGGAGCACATGGACGTGGCGAAATCCGCGGTGAGCCGGCGCCTGGCGGAGCTCGAAGCACGCCTGGGGGTACAGTTGCTACATCGAACGACACGGCGCCTCAGCCTGACCGAAAGCGGGCGGGGTTTTTATGAACGCTGCCTACGGATACTCGCCGACCTGGAGGAGGCCGAGCAGGGTGTGTTGCAGGCCCACACGGCACTGCGCGGCACGCTGCGGGTGGCCCTGCCCTTGTCCTTTGGCCTGCTGCATCTGGCACCGGCCATCCAGACCTTCATGGCCTTGCACCCGAACGTTGAATTTGACCTGGACTTCAACGACCGTCAGGTGGATCTGCTGCAAGAGGGTTTCGATGTGGCCATACGCATCGCCCAGCTGCCGGACTCCAGCCTCATCGCGCGGCGTATCGCGCCCATCCGCCAGGTCGTGTGCGCAAGCCCGGGCTATTTCGCCGCGCATGGAATCCCGCAACAGCCGGCCGACCTGGCGCAGCACGTGTGCCTGGCCTACAGCAACCTGGCGAATCCGGGTACCTGGGTGTACCCGCAAGCCGATGGACGCAGCGGTTCGGTGAAGATACCCATTCGGCTTAAATCGAATAACGGCGATTTCCTCATCAGCGCCGCCCTCGCCGGCCTAGGCATCATCATGCAGCCAAGCTTTTACGTGCATCAAGCGATCGCCAGCGGGGCGTTGATTCCGATACTCACCGAGATACACTGGCCCGAGATAAACGCCTACGCCGTCTACCCGTCGACCCGTCATCTATCGACCCGCGTGCGCGCCTTTGTGGATTTTGTCGTAGAACGTTTTGCCGGCACGCCCTATTGGGACCTGGACCTGAACACGCGGGCAACGGACCGGCGTTGAGAAATACACAGAGTACTAGCGAACTGCAACCCGCACCCGCTGCCAGCAAAGCCGGTTGGCCGTTTCTCATCTGGACACACGCGCTTTACGCCGGCACATACACCGCATAACCCCGAGTCGCTGCATATACCTGACACCACCCTCCGCCGTCCGTGCGCTGATCTTCAGGCCTGTTCTGATCATGCCCCCACCAGGCGGCGCAGGTAAGCAGGGTATTCGGCCACCGGGTCTGCACCCACGTGCCGCGCCATGCATTGGAATCGGTGTTGATCACCACGACCAGCCCGCGTTGCGCGCCATAGCCGTGACGCTGGGCGATGTAGAGATGGGTGTCGCTGTGCAGCAAGGTCGTCCCACCGCCGGCATAATCCCGGTGTAGCTGGCAGAGTTTATCGACGCCGTTGGCAGTGGCCGTCAGCGCCAGGCCATAGTTGTAGGTAGGGCTCTACATATTGACACTGGGAGCAAGCTCCTGCACTCCAAAAAAAGGCGGAAGTAGTCGGTGTACTTGTACTACCGTCTGAATTTCCGATGCGGTCTTATGCGAGGCAGGCGTTAGCCGGTTTGCAGTTGCCCAATCGGCTCGGGCAAAGAATCGCGCGTATAAGTAAAATCGCCAACCCATTTCCCGCCGCGGTAATTGATACGCACAATGTCCGGCACGAAACACTTACGTTCAGCGACCATCGGATAGTCGCTCGCCACGGCGCCGTTGTCGATCGCATCGAAGCTGCAGGCCTTGGCGTAGCAGGCAGGCCGGAACCACACATTGAGCATCGACGTGACAGGGACCGCCCCGTCGACCGCCTCTTCGCGAAACCATACGCGTTTGGCGATCATGCAGCCAAAAATCAGCTGCACCTCGGCGAACAGCGGCGTGCTGCGCCGGGACAAGGCACGTTCCGCCGCGCTGCTCAATTCCAAACGTACGGACTTGCCGTGAAGATTGATGGTTGTATTCACCGGTTCTCCTTAATTTAGATGAAGCCATCTGGGAACGGCTGGGGCTAACGTGCAGCGGGTTCTAATATAGGTCGAAACTGCACACGGAAACCAGTTATTTTAAATAGCCAAGCATAACAAGCGACCACCCGCCCACCGGGGCGCGGAATGCGCAGGGCACGCCGGGGATCTGACAGGGGCGGCAACCAACGTGAATCCTGCCTTTTTGCATGAGTATTATGCCCTCCTTGGCGCATTTCCCTGTCCGTGGCGCCATTTTCATGGGAAAAAAACCAACGAAGTGTGATGCAGTTCACTGAACCGCTGTGGGAACCACGACACTATATGTCCTAAGAATAAGACCACTGAACTAACTAAGAAACCTTGGAACAACAGTGCCGGCACTACCGGTTACTTGATCCAACACAGGAGATACTCATCATGAACAACACCAATCCTGTCACTATCTATACCACCCACCAAAGCTACGGCAACATCGTACGTTATCAGGGCAACCTGCAGGACTACGGATGCCAGCCACGCCATGGCACACCGACCGCCGCCTATGTGCGTTTTGTGCCTCGCGGTAAGGTGGGCCAACGGGAAATTCTGCAAACCACCGATCCCTATATCCTGATCACTGAAGGATACGATGGCATCCTGACACCCGATATGTTCGCGGTCGCCGCGACATTAACGGGGCTCACCACGCAACATGGACCGGTGTGTTCCGATCCCTATTATCTCGATCATTTCGAACAGCTGATAAAACCTTTGATCGACAGTGGCCGCGCCCGCGTCATCGCGGATTACCGCCCACCCGGCCCGCACGCGCCGCACAGGCCGCACACGCAGCCGCCACGGGTGCAGCCGCTGCACGTGCACGCGGGCCAGGCGGGCTGATCCAAGACCAGCGGGCCGATGCCGGCGGGCTCGTGTTAGACAGGCGGGTTGTGACCATCTTTGATCGCCTGCGTGACATCGATGTGGGACATTAGGTGGGCGCTGCCCAGCGCACGGGGCAATCGCCCCGCTTGGTGCAGAGACTGCCCGACGTGGAAAACCCCCGCCATCGCCACACCAAACAGGAGCTTTGATCCCAGGCTGACGGAATAGGGAAGCAATCCGACAAATGCCGCATTCACCACCGGCAGCAGTACTAGGAAATTGAATGCCCAGACGCAAGCCAACACACCGGAGGCGACCGTCACTGAAACAGCCGGACCACGATGCCGCGTAAACGGCAGCCATACCAGCAGCGCATAGGCCAACGCCACGAGCACGGACAGCACAAGATGTATCGCCACACCGAGACTGGCCGCCACGGCCGACTCCGCCATACCGGGCAACAGGCTGGCCGTCACCTGGCGCGCAACCTCTACGCTGCTCTGCCCGGCGAGCAAAGCGTACAGCTGGACCCAGATGATCTCCGCCATTCCGCCGCACAGGCCGGCCAGCAGAACTACCTTCAGCAATGTGCTGGTACGATCGATGCGTGATGTCGTCTTCATGAAACTCCTTGTGTCTGTGGGGTGGTAGTGTTGGGTTCGGGTGGTGTTTTCCTAGTAGAGGTAGGGTGGCATCAACCACTTACATACTACACGCTTGGCGTTACATTGCGTGTTATGGAGTGCGGTGGCTTGTTCTCGTTTCAGAAAGCGGCGGCAAGCCGCCGTACTCCAAAAAACGTGGGCCACATACCCGTGGATCACGTTACTCCTTCTTTTCCAAGCGGATGTGAAGCTGCCCGGTAGCGCCGCGATGTGTGTAATGTAGGCCGCCCGCCGCTATATTCACCCCCGGCGATACGCTGCCCGACGGCGCCGCGCTGGAGGACTCCGGCATGCGTATAAACATCCGCTCTTGCAGACGCAATTTATCCGTGTAGAACACCAGATAGCGCGCCTCGGGCTGGGTCATGAGTCTGGCGGTGAAGACATCGCCATATTTGCGGGTGTAAACAGGCTTTAACGCCGGATCGATGGTAGCGACCACGTGAAAGTCCTGATCCAGAAAGAGCAGCGTCGGATAAAATATATGCGTTTCCTCGATGCGCTTTGATCCCACCAGCCGCGATGTTATCTCCAAGGTGTAAGCAGAAGACGGCGGTGGCAGTTCAACTGCCTGGAAAAAACTCGCCCCCTCCGGGAAGTCGAATTGCATGCCTTGGGATCTTATTCTTAATTTAACCTCTCTGCCCGCCAGCAGTGGTTCAAACGTGAAATTTTGATACGCCTGGCAACAGTCCTGTTCCGGCTGCGTGCGGTCGATCTTTTCTGTTCGGTCAATTTTTTCTTTAGTCTGCGGCACCCTGTGTGGCACCCGCCCTCGCGGCCTGCTCGACGGGTGGCGTCATGGGTGCACAACCCGCGGTGACGACGAGAAACAATGCCAACTGCAGAATGCGCCCTGGGGGCCAGACCTGATACGCGTTAGAAAATGGCTTCATTGAGATATTTTCTTGCTGACGTGGACAGGTTGTGCGGACTCATTGCGGCCCTGAAGCAACGCGAGAAGCGGTCTGGGCGATGCGCCGCCTGCCCCGCAAAGTACCAATGGCTGGCCACACTTACGGCCTCCCCAGGAACGGTGCTGGCGATCGGAACCGCTCCCCGTTCAGCGGACACGCTACACAATCCGCCGTCTTCATCTCTCATACTCGAACTATGCCGGGTAGTCAAGGTGTGCATGGCGTTTTTAACGATGGCATAACGCAATCCGATAAAGCCGATCCACTTTTTTTTCTGGAGAAAAACGCCGACGGGTGCTCTCCGTCGACTATCATACCTATTGATTTGCGCATCGGCTGCTTCAACATAGGCACCGCATTGGACTCTGCATCAGGAGATCAGCCTTCAATGCTGCTTAAGTCTCGCTAGCTCGAATCCTAAAACAGTATCTGGAGAATCACATGTCCGGCGCATCTGTTAGTAACACTGGTCTTCCCTTGCGACTGTCACTGCGTCACCGCCTGCCACTGACACGCCGCTTGGCCACCGTGGCCATAACCGCGGCGCTACCTGGCCTCGCCTTCGCCTCAGAGCGAGCGGGAGAATCCCCCAGCGTGGGCGGTATTCCGCTGGAGTTCATCCTATTTGCGTTGACACTGCTGGGCGTCGCACTGCTGCACCACCACACCCTCAAGGTCGGCCTCACCGGCTTGGCGACGATCATTCTCTATAAGCTCGTCTTCACCGGTTTCAAATTCGGCCCCGGCTTGTCCGGTCTCGGCGCCCACTTTGCCCACGAGTGGGTGATACTCACCAATCTGCTGTGTCTGCTGTTGGGCTTTGCGCTGTTGTCGCGCCACTTCGAAAAGAGCCACGTCCCCGTGGTGCTGCCCAAATATCTACCGGACGACTGGAAGGGCGGTTTTGTACTGCTGGTGATGGTATTTGTACTGTCGAGCTTCCTCGACAACATCGCGGCGGCGCTCATCGGCGGCGCCATGGCGCATCAGTTGTTCAAGGCCAAAGTACACGTCGGCTATCTGGCGGGCATCGTCGCCGCGTCCAATGCGGGCGGTTCCGGCAGCGTGGTCGGCGACACCACCACGACCATGATGTGGATCAGCGGTGTCAGCCCGCTGGAAGTGCTGCATGCCTATGTCGCCGCGGTGGTCGCCCTCGGCATCACCGGTTACTTCGCTTCCAAGCAGCAACATGCCTATTCTCCCATCATCAAGAACGCCCATGCCCATACCCATATCGACTGGACGCGCCTCGGCATCGTGGCCTGGATCCTGATCTCGGCAATGACGACCAACATCGTCATCAATGTCCAATTTACCCAGCTCGCCGAGCTGTTTCCCTTCATTGGAGTGGCGGTGTGGCTGGCGATACTGGTATCGATACCGCTGCGCCGGCCCGACTGGGAACTGTTGCCGAATGCCTTCAAGGGTGCGATCTTCCTGCTCTCCCTGGTGTCCTGCGCCTCCATGATGCCAGTGGAGCAGCTGCCGCTGGCATCCTGGCACACCGCCTTTGGTCTCGGCTTTGTCTCGGCGGTGTTCGACAACATTCCACTGACGGCGTTGGCGCTGAAAATGGGCGGTTACGACTGGGGTATGCTGGCGTATGCCGTGGGTTTCGGCGGCTCCATGATCTGGTTCGGTTCCTCCGCCGGGGTGGCCTTGGCGAGTCTGTTTCCCGAGGCCAAGTCCGTGGGCAACTGGCTGCGTTATGGCTGGCATGTGGCGCTGGCTTATGTAGTGGGTTTTTTTGTGCTGTTTTTTCTGCTTGGGTGGCAGCCGGCGCAGCACAAGACACCGGTCGAGGCAGTTGTCAGCGCCGGCGTGTCGGGGGGCGGATAGGGGGAGAATCAGCGTGGAGTGCGGCGGCTTTCCGTCGCCGTTATTAATATAACTCTTAAGTAGGGCACTACACATTGAATGCGGGAGCGAGCTCCCGCACTCCACGTGTATTATGGCGCGTCAATCATCCGGCCCGCGATGCGCGGTGGCCTCCGCGTCCACCGCGTCTCCCTCCTCCCACTGCAGGCCGTTGCGACCGGGCACTTCGCGCGTATCCCCCGCTTGGTACGTCGGGCAGGACTTCGGTCCGTAGCAGAAGGTCTCGTAGCGATACTGCTTCTCTTTCGGATTCCATTGATCGACGCTGATCTCCACCGGCATGCGGCAACCCCAGATACAACTCAGGCATGACGCCTCATACGTTTGCACATCGAGCCGGCGATGACCACGCGCGCGATAGATCTCGAGGGCGGGCGGCACTCCCACCCAGGGCGGCGGCGTGGGCGCCGCCTGCACTGCGCGATACACCAGCTTGAGCGCACTCACCTTATAAAACTCCACCGGGTCAAGCTGCCGATCCGCCACCGGCACCGCGGCGCCGGCCACCTCGTCGCCGACATGAAACGCATGCTTCGCCTGTGCCGCCTTGCCAATACCGACAGTGAATTCCCGCTCATCGCCGGCCACGCGACCGCGCAGTCGCAGCGCATAACCCTGGTAGGCGTGATTGCGCTGGTCAAACGAGCGCATCAGCCGGATGCGTGGTTGCAGTGCAATGATTTTGCCGGTCCACGGGACCTTGGTGGCGGTTGGCTCAAGTTCGGCGGGTGACATGCATCTCCTGTTGCGCCCGCGGTAGCCATAAACGCAACGCCGGGGCCGTGACCAGTGTGCTGACCACGGCCATGATCACCAGCATGGTGAAGACACTGGAGGGTATGACGCCGAGGTCATAGCCGACGTTGATGACGATCAGCTCCATGAGGCCGCGGGTGTTCATCATGACGGCAATGCTGCGCGATTCCGCCGGCGGGCGTCCGGCCCAGCGCGCACCCAGATAACAGCCGCCGAATTTTCCCAAGGTGGCGGCACCCAGAATTATAAGACACCACAGCCATAAGTTCCCACTGTCGAGGGCACCGATGTTGGTACGCAGGCCGGTGTAGGTAAAGAAGATGGGCAGGAAAAATACCGCAACGAAATCGGCGATTTTGGCCTTCCAGGCGGTGACAAACGCGTGCTCGTCGTGCAGCAGCACCCCCAGCACAAAGCCGCCGAAAATGGCGAAGATACCGATCTTATAGGTCATCATCGCCGACAGGAAAATCAGCGCCAGCAGGATGGCGAGCAGCGTTTGCGGCAGATCGTCGGCGTGGGAGGCATAACGCGCCAGCAGCCAACGCAGCGCCGGGCGCAGCCCCCACCAGCACACGACGATATAGGCCAGCAGCCAACCCAGGTTGCGCAGCATCTCGCTAACGGAAAACGCCGACAGGGTGAGCGCCGTAATGACGGCCAGGGTGACCCAGCCGACCACGTCGTTGATGGCCGCCGCGGTGATGGTGATGACCCCCGTGGGCATACGCGTCAGGTCGAACTCCATCATGATGCGCCCCAGGACGGGCACCGCGGTGATCGCCAGCGCCGTGGCCAGAAACAAACTGTAGCCGAGGGGATTGACCTCAGGGGCCAACGCCGCATGGGACGCCCAGCCCACCGCCAGACCGAGGAGAAACGGCACAACCAGCCCAAGTGCTGCGACCAGCACCACGGCCTTGGCGTTTTTCCGTTCCCGCAGATGGGAGAAGTCAAAATCCAGACCGATCTGGAACATCAGCAGGATCAGCCCGATCTGGCTCATGATGGTCAGCGGCGTGCTGGAGACGGAATGAAACACGTACTGGAAGATGTCCGGCGCCAGGGTGCCGAACAGGCTAGGCCCCAGTAGCAAGCCGACGACAATCTCCCCCACCACGCGCGCCTGCCCCAGCCGCCGCGCCAGGGAACCACCGAGCCGGGCCGCCAGCAGGATGATCACCAATTGCAGGAGGGTGAAAAATAACAAATTCTCCACGTCGTGCACGGAAGGGGCTGTTATGGCTGACATTTAGGCCGGAAACGTATGCATTCAGGGCGGGAAGACTGGCGTAAATTTGTGGCTTGGTCAAGGTTTAAGTGCGGGGGTGGATTGCCGCTAAAATAGGGCGGCAAGACCGGGGCGAAGACGGCGAATCGTTGGCGCGCATCCCGTGCCAACAAGGTTGGCAGGTCGCTATTGTCCACTTACGGGAGGCTGGCTAATGAGTGCCCCTCTTGCTGGGTAATGGTCATAACCGACCCTGGGTTAATCACATCAGGCGGGGCCGCGGTAAGCTCCCGTGCCGATTGCTTAATCGATCGGTCCCTGCTTATTGGTATTTTGAGCGGTGATATCCTGCTCGATTATTTTTCTAAGCCGTTCCCGGCAATCGGTCGCTTTGCATTGGTCGGCATGCCGGCAGTCGAGCCGGAGGTCTTTGATGACATCATCTTTCACATCCAGCAGGCACACCAGGGCAATCTCTTCTTTTTCACGCCTCGATGTCGCCTGTTCCAGCAGCGCAACCGTTTCGAACCCCTCGATAAAGCGCTTCTTAGCGAAGCGGGCGATATGCTCAAAATCATAGTTACCCAAACAACTGGGGTTGCGGCAGACTCTGACAGTATTTCCCTCTGATACCATCATAAGGTGTTCCTCTTCGGATGGCTCGATGCCACTTGAAGAAATAACTCAGTTCTTCCACGTTGGAAATGACATGGATCAATTACATTAATATTAAACTGCCAGGGGAAACATCGGGGAAAGAACCTGGGTAGAGAGGATGCCTAGGACCAGGGGACACACTCATCGAAACGTCGCATAATCATGCCATGACGATGCTTTCTTCACGAGCCCGGTATGTACTCGATCGCCCGTGGCGGTTTGTGGGCCAGGTGGCTGCCGGCTTTCGCGCCAACCAGGGGTTTCTGCTGGCCGGGGCCGTGGCCTATTACACGCTGTTGTCCATCGTACCGATGTTTGCCCTCATCCTGGTATTGCTATCGCAATTCAGGGAGACACCAGCGCTACTCACTGCCCTGGACGAATACCTGGTGCTGGTGGCCCCGGGACAGACCGAGGCCCTGGTTGCCCAAATTGGCGTGTTCCTGGAAAACTGGAGGGTAGTCGGGGTAACGGGACTGGTGCTGCTGCTGTTTTTCAGCTCCGTGGCGTTTACCGTTCTGGAAAACGCCATGTCGGTGATCTTCTTCCACCGCGTGGCCATCAAACGCCGGCATTTCCTGGTTTCGGCCATCATTCCCTACTGCTACATCTCACTGCTGGCAGTTGGAATACTGGTGGTGAACACCGTCAGCGGCGGACTGGCCGCGCTCGGTACCCAATCCGTAATGGTGATGGGCCAGGTCTGGTCACTGGATGGCACCGAGGCAGTGCTGC
The DNA here is from genome assembly GCA_031405715.1 of Gammaproteobacteria bacterium. Taxonomy (GTDB): domain Bacteria; phylum Pseudomonadota; class Gammaproteobacteria; order Acidiferrobacterales; family UBA6901; genus JANNJF01. The sequence goes on from JANNJF010000256.1 coordinate 15,067, forward strand.
TCTACTTGTTCGGTACCATCGGCGAGATCGCCCTACTCACCTCGCTCTACCTGGTGATGCCGGTGGGCCGGCTGGCGCTGCGCCACGCCTTGATCGGCGGGGTAACGGCGACGCTGTTATGGGAGATCACCCGGCATATTCTGGTCTGGTACTTCTCGACCCTGTCGCTGGTCAATCTGGTATACGGTTCGTTTGCTGCGACCATTGTCATCCTCCTCAGCTTCGAGGCGGCGGCGATCATCCTGCTGCTGGGCGCACAGGTCATCGCCGAATACGAACGCATCGGCATGTCAGCAACCCCGTCACATGGACTGCAGACCTAGGCGGGGTTGGTTAAAGGGGAGCGTCCCGAATGGCCGAATGGCACTTACTTAAGCGGTTTCATCGTCAACGTAGGGCGGGTTAGGCACGTCTTTTGTGCCGTAACCCGCCGGATGTGCCAGCGGGCAGACCGTAAAGAATGTCTTGTGTTGCTGCGCAACGCCTGGCGGGTTACG
>JANNJF010000257.1:0-10350 GCA_031405715.1 Gammaproteobacteria bacterium
GATTGCATCGAGCTCGGCACCCTGGATATCGAGCTTCAGATAATCACAGTCATTGATTTGAGCAATGTCGTCTAAGCGGGACGTATCCACCTCGAAAACTTCGGTGACGGGCAGATCCAGGTTTTGAAATTTCGCCAGCAATGCGTGGTTTGGTTCATATAAGGAGGAGGTAAGCGGGTTAGCGCAGTTGTAGAATTTATGTCGTTTACCATCCCCGATAAAGTAGGGGAGAAACTGTTGGTTGCCTTTCGCTTCGGCGTTTCGCTTCGCGCAGGCGGCCTCATTCGGCTCAAAACCGATTATATGTGCATTGGGACGGGCAGTGAGCGAGTGATAAGGATCAGTGCCCTGCCCCATGGAGGCCGCACCAACATCTATGATTGTTAGCTTTGGCGCGCGCTGACCGAGAATTTCATACATATCAAACATTGCGTATCTACCTCGAAAGGCTCTAGTTATATAATGAGTGGGGGCATCGCCCGCGGCGATATCTACGGCGCCATGCGGAGATCGATCATGGAAGGAATGGGACATGGGCATTCGTCAGGTCATGATCAACCATTTCAGAGATCATGTCTTCGAAGGTCAACGTCCGTTGCCACCCCAGGGCCTCATGCAGCATCCGCGAATTTCCCAACAGGGCTGGACCCTCACGGTCGGATTGTAAGGTTGTGTAGTCCTTCCAATCAAGGCCGACATGTTGGAATGCAATTTCCAACAGATCCCGGACAGAATGCAGCTGCCCGGAAGCAACCACGTAATCCCGCGCGTCCTTCGCGCTGGCCATTAGATGCAGGGCACGCACCACGTCCCGTGCACTGCACCAGTCGACACGCGAGCCAATGTTCGAAAGTTCGAGCCTCGTACTGTGGCCGGCCTTGGCGGCCGCTGCAGCCTGGGTGATCTTGCGCGATACAAACTGGGTACCGCGCAACGGTGACTCGTGATTGAACAGTATCGCGCTGCTTGCCTGCAAGCCGGATTCCTCTCGTAGAAACGCCAGTAGGTCCACACTCCAGGATTTGGTCAGGCCATAGAAGGTGCTTGGCCTCCTCGGGCTATTCTCGGTAATTTCCTGGCTTTGACTCTGCGCGGTGTACATCTGGCTTGATGCTGCGAACACCAGATGGCACGAAGCCCGCAGCTCCAGTAGCGCGAAAGCCAGCGTCTTGGTTGAAAGGAAATTGCTGCTCAGCATCGCCTCCTTGCCAGCCAGCATCGAGCTGATCGAGTTTTCCTGCGAGGCGTGGTGGAAGGCCGCTAAATGGTAGAGTTCGTCCGGCTGCCATTTAGTGAGCAGGGTTCGCACGGCCGTCGAGTCCGAGAGGTCGGCGGAAACGAAGTGCATGGCCGTCAGCGGACCGTCGCGCGCGGGCGTTTTTCCGGGCGCGATGAGGCCGACGACCCGATACCCCATGTCAATCAGGAGTTGCGCGAGTAATCGTCCGTCCTGTCCTAAAGCCCCCGTGATAAGCGCCGTTTTTAAGGCCATGCCAGTCGTGCCTCAGACGATCTCGATCTCAGGGAAGGGGAAAATCAGCTTTCCGCCCCGGCGGAGGAACTCTTTCTCGCGCCGGACGATGCCATCCTTGAAATGCCAGGGAAGCACGAGAAAATAATCAGGGTTCATGGCCCGGGCTTGGGACTCGGAGACGATCGGGATGTGAGTCCCCGGGGTGATAGAACCAAGCTTATCCGGGTTGATGTCCGCGATAACAGGAATGTCGTCTGCTGAGAATCCGCAGAACTGCAGGGTCACGTTGCCTTTTGTGGAGGCGCCATAGCCGAGAACTTTTTTCCCATCCGCATTCAGGTCGCGGATCAGCCGCATCAGATCCTGCCTGTGACGAAAGACACGCTCTTCGAAATCGCGATAGGGCTTCGGTGTATCCAGCGCCATGTGATCCTCCTGCTGAAGTAGCCAATTGATCACCGCATGGTTCGGACGGACTGACTTATTTGAGTGCCGAGCGGCCGTCACCGCGAAGCTGCCACCGTTGATGGCGTTGGTTACCACATCGACCAACTGCAGATCGGCGGCGTCCAGAATGCCCTTTACCACTTTTAATGAGTAATACTCCAGGTGTTCATGGCAAATCGTGTCGTACGAGTTCATTCGGAGCATGGATGGCATGTAGCTCTGTTCAAAGTGCCAGACCCCATCGTCTGCAAGAATCTCTGCGATTTGTCGGGCAAACTCGGTGGGCGAGTCCAGATCGTAGAACATCGCGATCGACGTTACGATGCGCGCAGGACGCGACTCGACGGCCCGATACGCCTGTGTGGAAAAGAAGTCTGGGACAAGCTTGATATCGGGCGGGTAGTACGGATGAAACTTCGCTCCTGTCGGATCGATACCTATGCGGCGGATCCCGGATGTTGCGTAGGCCTTGAGTGTGGTGCCGTCGTTGCTGCCTATATCAAGGACAACGTCGCCTTGGCGAAGCCCGACCAGCCGCTCGAGGTAGCCGATCTTGTCGCTCAGGTGATCGACCATTGACTGGTTGAGCCCCGAACGATAGCCATAGTTCGCACCATACATTTCGGAAGGATTGTATGAATGTCCGAGTTGCAAAAGACCGCTCTCGGGGCACCACACAAGCTCCAATGGCCCCTTGGTTACGACTTCGTCGGCCGACTTCGGAAAAACACCTGTTAGTATCTGATGGCCCAGATTGAGTACCGAAACCAAGTGATCGCTGCCGCTCAAGCGACAGGCTTTCAGTTTACTGTACGATTCCATGGGTAACGATCTCGTGTTTTTTCCGGCAGAAGCTGTATGCTAATGCATACCATTATGGTTAAGCAATTAAACGGCTCACGATCCCTTTTGTATCAGCCTCCACATCCGCTGCCAAGCCAGTATGGATCGATGACATAGTGTGTCGCATGTCGCGGCGACGTGGAATTGATCCTGAGAGATCAAGCGGTGTGTTACTGAGTAGATAATAAGCTGAGATTAGGGACGATTTCGTGACCGATTCACAAAACATTGCGTGATGAATCAGGGGGTTCTTACTCTGGGTTGGACCCCCGGACCAATCTGGATCACTAATGACCGAATTTTCCGACCCGGCTTTGGCGCTAGGGTAGTGCTCGCTGTCTTGGCCAGGAATACGGCGTTTCCGGCGTTGTAGCTGATTGTCTCCTTACAGCTTTTCCTTATCTAGCTGGCTTCCATATTTCAATTCAGATGAGGCCGCCTTCTGCAGCAGCCGTCTAGCGCGGTTATTTGGGTGACACGCGGAGTTGTTCAAGTCCGGGAAGATATGTTAGCGTCTTGCTTGGGTGTTTCCCCGTGGATGCTGTCTGGTCCCTGGGCAGACGTCCTCCCCGCGGATAATGTCGATAGATCAACTGGTCGTGTGGTGAGTAAGGGATTCCCGTTTGTGAGGCCTTGCGAGGGCGCATCAGGCCGAATAATCGAACTTCAAGGAGAAGATCTATGTATAAGTCAATATTCTTGTTTCTCGGTGGGACGGTGTTCGGCGCGGCCGTCGTTGCCTTTGTGTTGTCGCCCGCCGGCGTGAGCGATCAATCCGCATCGCAGTCCCTATCTAGCAGCAAAGACATATCCACTGTGGGGCAAACCGCCTCCGGGGCCAATACCAACCCGGGCGGTAACGTGTCAGTGGCGGCCCAACACAATGCGCCCGCTAGCCAGACTCCTGCCTTGCCTGGCGCCGTGCCGGCCCTGGCCCTGGGTGCGTCGAATGTCGTGCAACCGGTGAGGGAGATAGCGCCGCCTACCGCGGAACAGGTTGAGCAGTTCCGTACGATGCAGAACAATCTGCACGGCGCTGCCTACAACCCTTCAGCGGTGCTGGCGGACCTGACCAAGCAATCCGACAAGCTGACGCCGGAGCAACGACAGAAGCTCACGGAAGAGGCCATGGAAATGATTAAGCGTGGCGAACTGAAGGCAGAACAGTTTACACAGCCGGGTACGTGAGAGGCGTGGGCTGGCTGCAACGCCGCTTACGCAGCCTTTTCACACTCCTCACCAGATCATTGTTTCCGGCATCAGCGCTGGTTGTGATTCTTGGCTCAATCTGGTGGGGTGCATGGACCAGTCTCGTGCTGACGCTGCTGTGGTGGCGTCTGGTGGCGCGCGTGGGGTGATTCTGTGGACAAGGAGGTTTGATGGGGCTCAAGGGAAGGCGTCGCATCCTGTCGCATCGCGAAGACATCCACTGCGTGGTATTTCATATTCTGGTGCTGACGAGTTATGCAACGGCATTCTGGGTCTATTTACACCCTGATTTGTCGGGAGTGGATACGCCGGGGGAGGTGGCCGCTTTTGTCGCGGCCTCTGCGCTGATGCTGGGTTGGATTTCGGGCGTCGATGTAGGCGTCAATTATCATAACCATGTGCACCGGGAAATATTCCAGATTCACTGGATGAACCGCTGGTTTGCGCGGATATGGCCCATGGTCGGCGGTTGGCCGGCGTTGTTCTGGAAACACTCGCATGTGACGGTGCATCACAAGAATATTCTGGGACCGGACGACTGGACATTACCCAAACGCGATGGCCATGGCGGCATCGAAAGTATCCTGCATTATTCTCTGACATTCTGGCCGTGGCGCAGCACACGCTGTCTCTGGCGTGATTTCCGCAACGGTGGTGGGGGTGAGGCGACGGGCAGAGAAGCCATAAAGGAGTTGCTCATCTTCCTGTCCCTCTGTGCGGTTCCTTTTTTGGTCGATCCTCTGATGGCGCTCTGGCTCTGGGTGTTGCCGCAATTTGTGGCCAATGTGGCGGTGATGGGCCCCGGTATGTACGCGCAGCATTTCGGATGCAGTGAACCGGGCGAGGAGCAGTGTTATACACATTCGAATACCTTTCTTTCCAGGTTTTTCAATTCGACCATGTTCAATATTGGTTATCACATTGAGCATCACCAGTGGCCGACGGTGCATTGGAGCGCCTTGCCGCGCGTGCATGCGCGCAGGAAGGCGGAAATCGTCGAAGGCGGCGGTCATGTGGTTCCCTTCGGGTATTATCGCGGTGGTCAGTTGTTGTCATCGTTCTTTCTCCCGGATCGAGGGCGAAAGATATTTCTCGCGCAGCATCCAGACTATCGCCCTTTGGCGCCCAAGACCGGAACTGAACAGATCGCCTGATCCAGGATAGATTCTAGTATGGCGTGAAGCGAGGCCGCTGTAGCGGATTGTGCATATAAGTACCATCGCAAGTTTTCCTTTCGCTTGCGCTATCGGTCGAGTATGGAGGTGCAGCGTGAAGTGCCTGACATGGGACGAGATTTCTACGCACAACAATACTGAGGATTGCTGGATCGTCGTGGATGGGAGCGTCTATGACGTGACCGACTGGGTCGCTGCACATCCAGGGGGGGATATTCTTGCCGTACTTGCGGGCGAGGATGCCTCCATCATGCTGCATACCTGCCATCTGCGTGATATCACTCCCATGCTGGATACATTCAAAATTGGCGAAGTTCTGGATGACCAGCCGGCGTTCGCGGCGGTGAACGATGATTTCCTGGTGATGCTGAAGACGCGGGTACATAGGTTCTTCCTCGATCAGGGAATCGACTATCGCGCTACACAAAAGAACCGGAGAACCATTTTTCTAACATCACTACTCCTGTTTGCCTGCTGGGGATGTATGTATTTTCTGCCACCTTGGGGGCTGCTGGCGTCTATTCCCATGGGTCTGGCGACCTGTTCCCTGGTGGGCTCATTTGGCCACGAGCGGATCCACGGCAATCTCTTTAAGCAAGTCGGAAAAAGAGGGCTCTTCTACCATCTCCAAAACGATATTCTTTGGGGGCTCTTCATTCCGTTCATGCCGGAACGCTATTTTCAGTACGAGCACATCAAGCACCATCTTTACCCGATGAATCCAAAATATGATTATGATGTATTGGCCCTGCAGAATCTGGTGCGGCTGTCGCCCGACTTGAAAATAATGAAATACCAGGCACTGCAACATCTCTATGCGCCTTTGGTATACGGTTTTTATATTTTCCTCCAGCTTCTGGGTGGCTATACAACCTCTTTTTTTGACAAACGCATGCTTCTAAAAGAGAAAGGCATTTTGCCGAACATAATCGGCATGTCTGTGGTGGCCATTATTTTTCATATTGCGATCCCTATTTATTTAACCGATGTGTGGTGGGTGCTTTTGTGTGCCGCCTGCTACTTCTTTACCTGGCAGGCAGCGATCTATATCTCCTCGGGTGTGCCGCATATGACCGATGCCGCGGCCATTAACGAGAAATCCCATTCCTGGGCGCAGTACGTCTGCAAGACGACCAGGAACCTGAAATGTGGCAATGGCTTTTACGATTGGCTCACGGGCGGCTTGAACTATCATCTTGTGCACCATCTGTTGCCGTCCATTCCCCGGGAGCACCTGCCAGAGATCAGCCACATCGTGGAGCAGACGTGCAAAGAATTTGGTTACCCCTATTTTACCTATACTGACTTCGCTTCGTATTGTCGTGACCACTATCAATTCTTATTCGAGCTCGGTGGGTCATGCCAGCGTGCTGAGGTCTTCAACGAGTGATTCTTATTCATAGCGCCTTAGTTTATGTCTCTGCCGTCGCCGATGAGGATATAATTGATGTTTTTGGAGTGCGGGAGCTTACTCCCGCTTTGACAAAAGGGCGGCAAGCCGCCGCACTCCACATATAGTAGCGCCACGATTAATGCCGCGGAGTCGTTACGGAAGCAGATGTAGGGTGGGCATCGCCCACCAGCGCGGGCCGGCGTCCGCCGCGAGTGGTGGGCGATGCCCGCCCTACAAACCTATTCTCTTTCGGCATCTCGTCGGTCGCTTGCATTATCGCACCCTGAATGGGTGGCATACGAATCAGAAGCAGGTAACCGTTCCATGCCTGTTCGAATAAAGGACGTGAAATCTTCACGTGTCCCATCGCCGGGTCGAAGACCGTAACATCATAGGGCGTCATCTGCATGACCACCACGTAGTGACTGTCATTGATATAGGCGATGACGGGCAACGGCTCCGCCATCAGGGCTGGGTAGTTGGCCTGCACGCCGGTGGCCTGGAATCCGCTTCTGTTCGCGACTTTCTTTAATTCCAGCATGCTCGTGCCTTTTACCGTCATGGTCATTTGCTGGATGAGTTCTTCCTCACGGGTATTCTTTCCGAAATAGCTGAATACATAGGCCAGCACCGCCGGTCCGCAGCTGTTGTATTTTGCTTGCAGGAAACTCTGGGTTACTTCGTCGGGTTGCAGGGCGTCTATCGGGGTGAGGAAATCCTTGAGCGCATAGGTGGCTGGGTAATCGGGTGTCGTCTGCCGGTTCACCAGCAGGATGCTGCCCGCGATAACGGCGGTTAAAAATACGCCGTGGAACAGTGCAGGTGGCAGGTGTTTCCCCAGGGCAACCAGCCAGGCCTTCATGCGTCGCTCAATGTCGTCGGTTGAGTTGCGCGCAGTGGCCGGAGTAGCGTTAACGCGCCTGGCGGGTGAGCGCAGCTGCTGTATGCCACGATACAGGCGCGAGGCCAGCAACCCACCGGCAATAAAGGCAAACAGCAGGGGAACGAGATAGCCGTAGCGGGTAAAGAAACTCATCTCTTGCAAAAAGGCGACACTGCCCACGACGATGCCCCGGTTGTACAACTGCGTCCCCGCTGCGACCTGTCCCGTGGGGGAAACGATCACGGAGGGGCCGGTATTCGACGCGTGCACCACCCAGCGGTTGTTTTCCACCGCGCGAAATATGGCGGTGCGCGTGTGGTTGATGGTCAGGGATGTTTTTTTGAAGACGGCATCACTGGTGGATACAAACAAGAGCTCTGCCCCCAGGGCAGTGATTTTGCGCAGCGGCCCTGGAAAGTTGGACTCATAACAGATGACCGGCCCGACCTTACCGTACGAACTGGCGAGGGTATGGAATCCCTTTCCGGCCGTGTAGCTGTCCTCCGCGAAGGGGATCAGGTTTACCTTGTCGTAGCGACCCAGCAGCTCGCCCTTTTTCGATATGGAAAAGATGGTGTTGTATTTTCTGCCCTGTTCATCCAGATCGTTGGATGAAATGAACAGGTCGGTGTTGAAGTGGACCGCGGTTTTGTACAAGATGTCGCGCAGCTCGGCGATGCGCATGTTGAAATAGCCGTTGCCGCCCTCGGGCCAGAACAGGATGTCGGGCCGGGTGGCGAGCGCCTGTTGCGTCAGCTCTGCCACCGTGGAGCGCATGAAGTCGCGGTTTTCCGGGTTGCGCCATCCGTTGAGGAAGAGGTCGCTGGAGATGACGGGTTGCACCACCGCGACCTTTATTGGATTTTCCATGGCCAGGGGGCGGGCGGTTCGGCTGTATCCATAGCCGATATTCAGTCCCAGGGTGATGACGGCGGTGGAGATCGCCATCCAGTGTATAGCGCTCATGGGTAGTCGATCCCGCCAACGCCCGATGAGCAGCGCCAGGGCTGTATTGCTCAGCACGATGAGAAAAGAGGACGCATAGATTCCGAAGAAAGCAGCGGACTGGATCAGTAGCGGTTGACCGGATTGCGTAATGCCCAGGTTGCTGGGGATGCCCACCCACTCACTGGTTAAGATGCGCTCCAGGCCGATCCATATGACGCAGGGGGCCAGCAATGCCATAAAGGGGTGGGTGCCAGGGGTTTTGAAGGATGCCGACAGCCAGCCCCAAATAAAGAACCCACTGCACACAATGGCAACGATGAGCAGAAAAAACAGCAGGCTGAAAATGATGGAGCTGTGCCACCAGTTAGTGGCGATGACGCTGCAACACAAGGCATAGGCCATCCCTGCCTGCACCGGCGAGGCATTGCGGGTAGACAGGAACAGTGGGATGAAGGCGATATAAGCCAGATACCATTGATCGAAGGGGGCGGAACTCAAGGCCATGAGTGCGCCGGAGAGGATCGCAGGAAGCCAGCGAATCAAGGGATACAAGGGAAACCTCTGTGCGCGAGGCAACGCTGGAGGGCTTGCGCCCCCCAGTTACCTATCAAAGAGTGTTGTTAATTGACCGGCCAGGATGTATCGACCGACAACAACCCGGGCACGCCACTATTGGTTATCCTGGCCTGGATGATTTTTGTTAATCCAGCGGCCGGAGTGGCGGAAATCATCGCCGCGGCGTTAGGAGCCAATGAGCCCGACGCCAGCGCACTAACGAGTACACCATTGGTATCCACAACGTTCATTGTGTAGGTACACGTCAGGATGGAGCGATTGGAAAGCGTTGCCCGGACGACCGTATCGGCGTTGCGAACGTCCGCCATGGTGGCATCGAGATTACCGGCCCCAACGGCTTGGCTCATGGCTTGATCCGTCAGCTCGACTTTGACGGCGTTGGTTTCTGAGGACGCTGAAGAGGCAAGCCCAGGCAGGGCGTAAGTGGCAATACAGAGACTCAGAACTAGCGATAGACACTTCCGTAATGTTTTCATGATGACATGCTCCTAAGTATTGTAGTAGTCCGTGGAATAGTACTGGGTTGCGCTTACGAACAGACACGGGAATCGGTGTGCAGGACTCTCATGTCATCTAGGTTGCCGACCTGTCTGTGTGGCGTCTCCTCCCAACGTGGTTGTTCGAATTCGGTTGCTGGTTGTTAGTCGCATATCCGCCAGGTTTGACGGAAAATCTGTGTCCAGTGCCCGGTTTGCAGGGTGGGCATTGCCCACAAAACGCGGCGACTTCCGGCCCCTGCTGGTGGGCGATGCCCACCCTACAACTACTAGCGTGATGAGAATGCAGTATTATTTATCGTGTGATGCTCAACTCTGCCGGTCGATGAGCTTGAAAGAGTTGACCTGAAGTCTCTGTCCGGAGAGTGACTTCTCGACCAATTCGATACCATCAACGACTTGCCCGATGATGGTGTAATATTTTTCCAGATCCGGTTGTCCACCGTAGCCAAAAAAGATATTGTTGAGGTAGGCCGGTGAGGAAGATGATTTGGAGATCGCCACCGATCCACGGCGGCTGGTCAGATTGTTTGATTCATCTTTAAAATCAAATTTTTTAACCGACTCTCCCAGTTTCGCAATGGCGAAGCCCAGTTGCGCCTGGGATTGCATGAGTGTGTCGCTATTGTAATAACCGGATTGAGTAAGTTTGATCAGCTGCGCAACGGCTACCGGTGCCTGCGCGGGAAAGAGTTGAATGTGTATCTTACCGACCTCCGTATCGATCTCAATTAGCGGGCCGTCGCCAATGGGTATGGGGGCACTAGTGGACGAGTTGGTACTAGACGTAGCAGCGGTTGTTAGTGGCACAAGTACCGGTAGGCCAGCGGGTTTCAGTTTGTCCGCAAAATGAAATGCCAGCCCAGCCGCGACCAGCAGCACCAGTCCTGCCAGTAGCAGTGGCG